>JBGCEI010000218.1:0-7967 GCA_045106295.1 Cyclobacteriaceae bacterium | reverse complement strand
GAGCCGGAGGGATTCGAACCCTCGTCCAGAGAAGGTAATAATCATATCTTCTACATGCTTAGTTTATCTACGGTTTTCGAAACACATCTGCCGACAAACAGGCTAATGTATCCTTAGTTACTTAATTTCAACTAGTAGCCGTAACTTCTACTAATCTAGATCTGCATTACGACACCACAAAGTCTAAACAGGCAGATCAGCCGTTTAGTGTGATGATGGCCGGGGAACATCAGCTCAACCCTAAGCAAACCTAACTATCAGCTAGATTATGCAGCCATAGCGTAAGAATTATCTTCGCTAGGTATTTGTCGGAACTCTTGGTTAAGGCTCGCATCCCATGTGCCTGCATGCAAATATGCTATGACTCATCCTGTCAAATCCAGTCGGCCCCAGAACATATTTATTTCAATTGTAAAACAATTGATGTACCAAAAAAATTCCAGTACTTTTGCAAAAGTAAACAATTCAATGGCATGTACAGGAAAACAGTCCTTTTATTTTTTATTTTTAGCAGTACTTTTTATGTTTCTGGACAAATTTTAAATGTTGAAAAATTCAGAGTAAATAAGGACACAGCAAATGTTTTCTTAGGAAATGTAGGGCTTGGTATGACTAAAAAAAGTCAACGAACGGACTTTTTCATCTTATCAAGCCGAGCGAATGCGGCTTATTTATCTAAGCAACACGTTTACCTCTTATTGAACACACTAAGCCTCGTACAGGTAGAAGGTTCAGAACCTGCTAATGCTGGATACATCCATTTTAGAATGAATTTTTGGAGAAAAAAACAATTATCTTTTGAACAATTCAACCAAGTACAATTTGATGCAGGAAGAGGTCTTACACTGAGACAGTTAAGCGGAATTTCACTTAGGTGGCTTATCCATTCTGGAGAAAAAACAGAGTTAGCATGTAATAGTGGAAGTATGATAGAGTATGAACAGTGGAAGGGTTCCCCCTCTTCTATTGATAATATTTTTTTAAAAAGCACCACTAATGTCAGTTTAAGAGTTGAAGTGATAAAAAATATCAATCTTTTTTTGATTAGTTATTATCAAGGACGCTTTACTAATTTCTTTAGGCCCCGAATCACCTCTGATGCTAGAATCCAATTTAAAATAATCGAAAAGCTTTCACTCGATTTTCAATTCGAATCAACTTATGACGCTGCGCCAATCATAGACATTAAACGACATATCTATACCATTAAGAACAATCTAAATTATACGTTTTAGAACAACATTGAAACAAAAAAGGCTATCTCAAACAAATGAAACAGCCTTTCTCAATTTTTCTAAAAAAGAAGTTTATCTTTTTTCTACAGGAACAAATGAACGTTCATTTTCACCAACATATACTTGTCTTGGTCTTCCAATTGGTTCACTATTGACTCTCATTTCTTTCCACTGAGCAATCCATCCTGGTAAACGACCTAATGCAAACATTACTGTAAATAGATCACTATTTAACCCTAATGCTCTGTAGATAATTCCTGAATAGAAATCTACATTTGGATATAAGTTTCTATCCTTGAAATATGGATCATTCAATGCTTCTTGTTCTAATCCTTTTGCTATGTCAAGAACAGGATCATTTACACCTAATTTCTCTAATACATTATCAGCTGCTACTTTAATGATCTTAGCTCGAGGATCAAAATTTTTGTAAACTCTGTGTCCAAATCCCATCAAACGGAAAGGATCGTTCTTGTCTTTTGCTTTCGCTAGGTACTTTTTAGTATCTCCACCATCGTTTTTGATATCCTCCAGCATTTCGATTACCGCTTGGTTCGCCCCACCATGTAACGGTCCCCATAAAGCACTAATTCCTGCTGAAATAGAAGAGTATAAACTAGCGTTAGCAGAACCTACTATTCTTACTGTTGAGGTAGAACAGTTTTGTTCGTGGTCAGCATGAAGAATTAGTAATGTGTTTAGTGCTTTTGCAACAACAGGGTCTACTTTGTAATCTTTGTTTCGCTGAGAGAACATCATGTATAAAAAGTTCTCACAGTACTCCATATCGGTAGGGTAATTGTAAGACATTCCTTTTGAGTTCCTGTACGACCAAGCCGCTATGGTTGGTAATTTACCTAATAAACGGTAAATCGTTTTTTCCATTTGTCCATCACCTAAATTAGGGTCTAATGACTTAGGGTAAAATGCGGTTAATGAAGTTACAATAGAAGCTAATGTTCCCATCGGGTGTGCCGTAGAAGGGAATCCATTTAAGATTTCTTTTATCTCTTCGTGAAGGTTATTATGAGCTTTTATGTTTGCTTCAAACTCATCTAACTCACTCTGAGTAGGCAATTCTCCATTGATAAGTAAGTAAGATACTTCTAAGAAAGATGCATTTTCCGCTAACTCTTCAATAGAATACCCTCTGTAACGTAAAATTCCTTTTTCACCATCTAAAAAAGTAATGGCACTTTTGGTAGAACCTGTGTTTTTATACCCTGGATCTATGGTAATAGCTCCAGACTGTCCACGTAATTTTGAAATATCAACTGCTACTTCACCTTCCGAACCTTCAATAACGGGTAGTTCGTATTTTTTACCATCAATAATTAACTCTGCTGTTCTAGACATGTCCTTTAAATAATTACGTTTCTTTTTCTTTTTGCTCACTTAAAGTAGCTATGGAAAACTACTTAGTTTCAAATATAAAGTACAAATCGTTAGGATGAAAACATCCCTCGTTATTTAAGTGGTATCAAGATCTGTTTTTGACAGAAGTGGATAAGATAATGAGTGATTTGTCTTATCCACTTCGTTTTTTAAAATGAAAATTGTATTATTATTGTATTATTTAAAAACAAAATAATCATGAGTGATCAAATATTAGATATGGACAATGTTGCTAATCAAAACATAACAGCAGCAAGTTTTGGAAGACGATTAGGAGCTATTATTTTAGATGGATTAATTATTGGAATACCGCTTCAGTTACTTAATAGTTCGGTTTTTGGTGTAGAAACGGGAACTTCATTAAACGGTGGTTTAGCAACAATAGGAACAACTACTTTGATTAGTACAGTTGTACAATGGCTTTATTTTGCTTTAATGGAAAGCTCTGAAGGACAAGCTACTTTAGGTAAGAAAATCTTAAAAATCAAAGTAACAGACGAAGAAGGACAAAGAATTTCTTTCTTGAAAGCCACAGGTCGTCATTTTGGTAAAATGATCTCAGGTTTAATTTTACTGATTGGTTACTTCATGATGCTTTTCAATGACAAAAGTCAGACGTTACACGACAAAATGGCTAGTTGTCTAGTAATAGAGAATAAGTAAACTTTAGTTTCGTATTATTTGAAAAGAGTTATTACTTCTGAATTAAGTAATAACTCTTTTTTGGTTAAAGCTTTGAATGAGCCCCATCACAAAAACCTGATGGATTACTTGTCTGCTTGCATGTACAGAAATAGATCGTTTTACTTTCTTCTGCTTTAATTACATTTGGTCTAAAGCTTCCTCCTTTGTGTTTACCATCACAGAATGGTTGATTGGTGGATTCTCCACATGTACACCATGCGTAGTTCTTCCCTGCTTCTACTTCTACTGCTATTGGAGCTTTACCTGCTACTTTTCCTTTTTCCATGTTTGAATATTTTATACATCCAATAACGGAAGAATAAGTGAAATAAGGTAGACTGAGCGTTGATTTAGAGGTGTTCTAAATTATTCCTTTTGCTTTTAACTCAAGGTACTTATTGACTGTATTAATAATTAAATCACCAGGTTCTGTGAATATGGTTTGAATACCGTATTTATTCAGTTGAAGCATCAATTGCTCTTTTTCAACATACATTTTCTCAGCAATGGTTTTTAGATAGACTTCTTCTGTGTCTTTTGCTTTTCCATAGGCATAGTTCTCTAATTCTACGTTTCTAAAAAAGATGACTACCAGCACATGACGTTTACTTAACTTCCTTAAAACGGGTAGAATTCGCTCTAATGAATAATTTGTTTCAATATTGGTAAACAAAAACAATAAACTTCTACCATGTATCAACTTAGTAGTCAACTGATACAGTAACTCATAATCAGCCTCACCTTCCCGTTCTTTTTCATTGTAAAGCGTTTCTAGGACCTTATTCATCTGTCCTGGTCTATTGAGTGCTTTTACCGTATTGCCTATCTTATCGGAAAAGGTTACTAAACCAGCCTTATCTTGTTTTTGTAGGCTGACATTACTAATTACCAAAGCAGCGTTAATTGCGTAATCTAATAATGACATTCCGCCAAATGCCATATTCATAGTCCGACTCTTATCTATGAGCGTGTACACTTGCTGAGACTTCTCTTCCTCAAATTGATTAATCATCACTTGACTAGCCCGTGCAGTAGCTTTCCAATTGATATTTCGGATATCATCTCCTAACACATATTCTTTGATTTGCTCAAACTCATAACTATAGCCTAGCCTACGTCTCTTTTTAGCGCCGTAAAACTCCCTTACGTTTTTCATAGAATACAAACTGTATTCTTTCATTGCTTGAATAGATGGATAAACAGCTACATTTTCTGCTGATTTTATGAGATTCCGTTTACTTACAAAACCTAATCTAGAAAAGACAAATAGATTGATATCTCCAAAATGGTAACGCCCCCGCTCTTTTGGAACCAACTCATAACTACAGTTCACCACTTTCTCTAACACACCCGAAAAGAAGAATGACCTTTCCTGCAACTGAACAGGTAGTTCATCTATTAATTCGTACCGAAGTTGACGATTTGAGTCTGTCTGTAAATTAATGATGACGGTATTACTACTTCCTAAAGAAAGTTTAGATGCCATTTCCCTGTACACTTCTATCTTGGGATGCCGAACGTACAAAAGGATTGTATCTACACAAACAACTATTCCTGCTACAGCAGTAGCTAGTTTAGCATACAACAAAGCACTCTCGTAGAAGTACGCTCCCACAAAGCAAGCTATGCACGCCAAAAAAAGCAGAAAGAACCGCTTACTCAGAAAAAGTGATTTATAAAATATTAGCATATTTTAATTCCAGATTCAAAATTCTATATTCCAAACACTTAAACAATGGAAATTATGCCCACGTTTGGAATGTGAAATTTGCTATTTGTATTTTCTCTGCCGCCAGGCAGAGAGTTTATAATTTGTTTTTTGCTATTTGAAATTTAATCACCTCGGTATTTCTATTTGCCCAACAAGTTCATCTATTACTTCGTGTACTTCAGTACCTTCCATTTCTTTTTCAGCGGTCAAAATAATACGGTGATTCAATACTGAATTGGCTACATACTTCACATCGTCTGGAATTACGAAATTCCTTCCATTTAAGCCTGCAATGGCTTTAGACAATTTCAGTAACGCCAATGATGCTCTTGGAGAAGCACCTAAAAACAAATCATTCGTAGTACGTGTAGAAGACACTAATTGAGCGATGTAATCAATGATTTCTTTTTTAATGAAAACGCCTTCTATCTGCTTCTGTAGCTCAGCCACTTTCTTTTTGGTTAATACAGGTTTCACATCATCTAACTGATGTTGTTTAAAATCACTTTGGAAACGTTCTAAAATCAAAACTTCTTCTTCATAAGAAGGGTAATCTACGTACAGTTTCACCAAAAAACGGTCTAACTGAGCTTCAGGTAATTTATAAGTTCCTTCTTGTTCAATTGGGTTTTGTGTTGCCATTACAAAGAAAGGAGGTTCCATAGGATAGGTAGTACTATCTACCGTGATTTGAGCTTCTTCCATTACCTCAAAAAGTGCTGCTTGTGTTTTTGCTGGAGCTCTATTGATTTCATCTATCAGTACAATATTTGAGAAGATAGGTCCTTTCTTAAATTCAAAGGATGCATTTTTCATATCAAATATACTGGTTCCAATTACGTCAGAAGGCATTAAATCTGGTGTGAACTGTACTCTGGAAAAATCAGCATCTAGTGATTTGGCAATCAGCTTTGTTAATAAAGTCTTCGCAATTCCAGGAACACCTTCCAATAAAACATGTCCACCACACAGCAATGAAGCGTAGATCAGGTCAATATTAGTATCCATTCCTACCAAGACCTTCCCTATTTCTTGTTTTGCTTTTTTAATAGAATCACTCAATTCTTTCAACTGGCTATTCTCTTGGTAGACACTCTCTTCTATTGATGGAGAGCTTTGTTGTGCTTCATTTGGTTCGTTCGTATCCATACTCATAAAACTAAATTAGGTGTAAAAATTTTTAATTGCATTCTCTAGGCGATTCAAATCGCTAACGTCGATCTGGCGGGTATTTTTAATGTAGGTACAAACGGCTGCCAAATTCTTAACTTCTCCCCTACTCTTTTTTGTTTTTATTTCAATTAATTTGAGTTGTTCTTCGTCCCATTTCCCTAATTTTATTTGATAACGTTTGAACATAAAATGGGTAAATAGTTTTAGCTTTTCTTTTGCTAGGCTACTGTGTCCTTGGTTTAAAAAATACAATCGACCAATAGCATTGGCATGAGCCAAAGACACGTTTTTCTTTTGAGGAATAAATGGAATAATGCGTTGCTTGCGTTTTGATTGGAATAGGACATACATCACCACTAAAAACAAACCAATGTACCATGCCCATGCTAGAGATGGTTCTCCTAAAAAATAACGCAGCGGACTATTACTAAACCGTCCTCTATTTTTGTTGTATTTGTAGTGATTCGTTTTACTGTACATATCTACCCAAATATCTCCTTCAGAAAGGACTGACAGTACTTCTTCTGCATAACCGACACCTTCTTCTTTTGATAAAAAATAATTAGAGAATAAAATCGGGTTTGTATGAAAATAGAAAGCTCCTTTTCCGTATTGGATCTTAATGAAATTTGAAGCAACAGTTGAGCTATCACTCAACCTTAAAACACCAATACTTTCTACAGATTCTAATCGAATAAACTTTTTATCGACATAATACCACAAGAAATTTGTTGTTCCATACTCATCTCTATAAGTAAAAGAATATTCTTTTCTATTAAAAATAGGTTTATGTATTGAAACCAAAACAGTCGAATCTAATGGAAAATCATATCCAAAAATACTTTTTTTATACTTATAAATTAATGTATCGCTATCCTTAAAGAAAGATTCGTCAATAGCATCATATTCGGACTCAAGTTCTTCTACTACTATATTAACAGTAGAGTCTAATACTCTTATTTTGTTTTGTACTTCACTAGAAAAATTAGAAATAAATAGTGCATTATTACCCTTTGCAACATAAGCTGACAAGCTATCGAAATCTTGATCTAGTAAATATGAAGTATTCCCTAAAAACAAATAGCTTCCTTTTTCATCCATTTCCAGCTGAGAATAGAGCGGTTTAATGACTTTATTTTTAGTATCATTCGTTCTATAATCTTTCATTAATTCATAAAAGAGATAGGCTCCGTAAGGATCTTTATCGTTTTCTTTTAGGCTTTTTTGGTTCCAATCAAGATGTTTAGTATTTATGTATACCATATACACTAACAGAGCAACTACAACAGCTACTCCTAAATAAACTAAGTATTTTAGTGTATTATTTTTCACTAATAATTGGTTTAAGTTCTAAAAAGTGTCTGTGTATTCCAGTAAACGCTGGTTCATCTATTACTTTTTCTCCAAACCAAACCATTTCATACACTTTCGTTAAAAAAGAAAAGTTATTGGCTATTGTTTCTTTTGCTTTTAATTCCAAGTAATAATCCTGATTGGTTTTTTCTTTCTTCCATTTAATCATCCCGTTTTCTCCTAACGAAATAATCAATTGTAAATACAGTAAACGCACAGCTCGTTTGTAATCTTTAGTATGAATGGCTTCGTTTACCTCATCGTCAATTACTAATTCTTGCTTTTCTCCTTCGGAGGATAAAAACTCACGTACTGAAAAGTTATCTTTCACTTTTTTATTCCCTAATGCTTTCCAGTCTTTTAGTAACCATATCAATAAAAACAGTAAGCCTGCTACTGCTATTACGATGAGTATG
>JBGCEI010000217.1:0-2881 GCA_045106295.1 Cyclobacteriaceae bacterium | reverse complement strand
CCCCTTCTTTTTTTGCTGTTTTCAATGCTAGAGAACGAGCTAAATTTTCTTGAGTAGTTAATTTAAGCTGATCTTTATTGGATTTGAATTGTTCTATTAGCTCTTCAAAAACCTTTTTCTCTTCTCCACCAATCAATTGCTGAGGAATTCCATTGATGATAATGGTATTTGCTCCAAATGGATCAATGATGAACCCTAGTTTCTTAACTTCCTCTTGTAATTCAATCGCTAAGCTATAGTCAGCAGGGTTTAAAGTAAGAGTAGGAGGGAATAAACACTGCTGAGAAGCGTTTGTTTTATTTTGTAAGGCATCCATGTATTTCTCATATAAAATACGTTCATGGGCTGCTTGTTGATTAATAAGCATAAGCCCTGATTTTACTTGAGAAACAATGTATTTACTATGTAACTGAAAATAAGACGATTGTTTGCTTAGAGGTGTCTTACAATCAGTATTGATAGAGCTTGAGAAAGTAAGCTCTCCTTGATCGGAGGTATTTGTTTTAGCGAGAGGATTATCAAACCCTTTGTACATCTCTTCCCAGTTATCATGATTGGATTGTTGAAGAGGGGTAGGCTCTTCTTTTTTAAAGAAAGAAGCAAAAGAAGATGACCCGGTCGATTCAATTGTAGATTTTCGATCTCCAAAAGAAGTACCAGAGAAAGCAAAGTCTGCTGGTCTATCGAAGTCTATGGAAGGGGTAAGGTTGTGTGAGCCTAAAGCCTTTTTTACGGCAGCCTTTACAATCCCATAAATCATTCGTTCGTCCTCAAATTTCACCTCTGTTTTGGTAGGGTGAACATTGATGTCTATCATTTTAGGAGGAAGCTCTATAAAAAGTACGTGGAACGGATAGGTGTCTTTTGGTAACGTACCTTCATATGCTTCTTGAACAGCATGATTGAGGTAATGGTGTTTGATGAAACGGTTGTTGGCAAAGAAAAACTGTTCTCCTCGTGTTTTCTTTGCGCACTCAGGTTTTCCAATGTATCCTTTTATGGAAATGTCTTGAACTTCTTCCTCACAGCTAGCCAACTGACTTTGGTAGTTCTTACCAAATAAGCCGACTATTCTAGTACTCAATTTTCCAGCAGGGAGATGGTACGTTTCTAAATCATTTTGAAATAGTTGAAACGAAATATGTGGGTAAGCCAAAGCTACTCGTTGAAACTCATCTACAATGTGTCTTGTCTCTACAGGGTTAGACTTTAAGAAGTTTCGTCTGGCAGGAACGTTGAAGAATAAGTTTTTAACGGTAATAGAAGTTCCCGTAGTACAAGATACTTCTTCTTGTGCTATCAATGAGGAACCTTCTATTTTAATACAGCTACCTAGTTCATCGGTTTCTTTTTTTGTTTTGAGCTCTACTTGGGCTATGGCGGCTATGGAAGCCATAGCTTCGCCTCTAAAGCCATAGGTGTGGATGTCGAACAAATCCTTCGTTTCTTTTATCTTGGAAGTAGCATGGCGCTCGAAACACATTCTAGCATCTGTTTCAGACATCCCTTTTCCATTATCAATTACTTGTATCCATGATTTACCGGCATCTTTGATAATGAGCTTAATAGATGTGCTACCAGCATCTACCGAATTCTCTAGCATTTCCTTCACGGCAGAACTAGGTCGTTGAACGACTTCACCAGCAGCAATTTGATTGGCAATCGAATCGGGTAATAAATGAATGATATCTGGCATGTGCTAGCGCAGTGAACGTTTGAATTTTATTAAAAAAGGAAGACTAAGCAATACTAGTAATGAATAATTTCCAATGTATAAATATCCGAAGATGCAGAATAGAATGATAGCTATAATGATTCTTTTTTTAGTTGTTCCAGAAGTCTTAGTAGATCGTTGTTGTTGAAAGACTCCTCTTGTAAGGCTTACTTGTTCTAAAGTGGGTTCTTCTGTTTGATTAATTGAATGAATGATTTGTGCTTTTCTGGAAGAAATATCTTCTTTTACCTCATCATAATATCTGGGAGTGTAATCGAAACGACGGTGTTTAGTAGGTTTCCACAACTTTGAAATCATAGTACAAAGTTAACACGCTTTTGTTAGAAAAAATTCTCTAAATCAGAATAAAGTAAGTTAATTATTCTATGGTCAACCCAACAAACAATAGATCATCCGTTTGATGCTTGTCTCCCTTCCAGTTGTTTAAGAAAGAAGAAATGATTTCTTTCTGGTCTTGCATGGGTAATTTATAATTTTTCATAATCAACTCATACACTCTTCTAGGTCCTATTTTAGTTTTGTTGTTGCTAGAAAATTGATCTCTAAACCCATCAGAAAAAAGGTATAAAGAATCTCCTTTACTTAATGGTAGGTTAACTGTTTCAAACTTGTTTTCCTTCCCTTGGTGCGAGATATCACCAATTTCATATCGGGATCCTTTTACGCGGAACAATTCACCATTCTTAAGGTATAATACAGATGATTTAGCTGCTGAAAAGTGATACGTATTGATTTTTTTATTATGTACAATAATACTAATATCCATACCATCTCTAATATCAGAAACACCATCTTTATGGAAAATATCAACTATTCTATTATCTAGTCTTTCTAGTATTACAGCAGGATCAGTTAATTTTTGAGATTGGATTAGCTCTCGGAGAATCATCCTTCCTAAAATAGTTAGAAAAGCACCAGAAACACCATGCCCTGTGCAATCTGCAGCAATAATAAATACGTTGTCACCTACTTCTCTGAACATACAAAAGTCACCACTTACAATGTCTTTGGGCTGATACCATAAGAAAGAGTTTGGGAAGAAACTATTCAGTTTAGATTCGTCGGGTAGTAAAGCCTGTTGCACTTGTCTAGCATAGTCTAACCCACTGGTGATATTTTTATTTTTTCGTTCAATTAATTTTTTTT
>JBGCEI010000216.1:0-3944 GCA_045106295.1 Cyclobacteriaceae bacterium | reverse complement strand
TGGTACTCCTGCACTGAATCTAATCCCTGCTCCATTTGTAATTAATATACTATCTCCTGCTGCATTGAAACTAATATCTTGCAATTCATTCGTACTGTCTGCATCTCCTATATCTAGTATCACTGCATCCCAGTTTGTTCCGTTAAATTGCAACACTTGATTTAATGTAGGTGAAGCTGCACTCAGTTGAAGCCCTGTTCCACCAGAGATTAAAATACTATCTCCATCTAAACTAAAACTAATACTTTGACTGTCTGTCCCCCCACCAGAAACTGAAGAAGTATCTAACGTCCTCCAAGCTGCTGCATTTGCATCGTAATATTTTATTTGGTGAGTGGTAGAATCATAAACTACTAAACCATCTGCTTCTGCTACTCCCGTAACAGGAATAGCATTCATTTGGGCAGTAGTCAATTGAGGTAATACCAAACCTTGAGGTTGAGCCGTAGCATTGGGAACTTTTACATGTAAAATAGCTATTGTGCTATTGGGAGAAGTAGTACCTACACCTACGGACTGACCATAAGAAACAGAAAAAGAGAGTACTAAAAATAATAGACTAACGAGTAAGTTCCGATTGCTCATATTCGATTCTTCTTAAAATCAGGTTAATAAAACACTATTCAACTTTATAGTTAACGAGTATAAAGTAAAAAACGTTTCTCGTGTACTTAAAAAAAGAACACTAATACGCAATTTAATAAAAATAATTAACTCAGCAAGCAGCAAAAATCGGACCAGCTACTAACCTGAAGTTACGAGGAGAGATACCGTTTAGTATATTTAAGATTACTTCACTTCGTTCGAATGACGTGCTTAGAACGCCCTCTACACTTTTTATTGACCTCCCTACAGCAACCCCATCAAATCAGTTATCCCGACAGGTTTTGTTTTAATCAATCCCTCGCCGTAAGCTACACCGATGGAGTGTCCCATTTCCATGGAACGAGCTTCAATGAAATTCAAGAAATTCTGTGAAGAAATGTACGTTTCTGGCTCCCCAGAATCAGAATTGGAGAAAAACTGTGACTTAAAGGCTAGAATAGCTTCTTTTTTCTTTTCCCAATAAGGTGTAATATCTACAATCACATCTGGTTTCAAGTAGTTATCTTGTATGTAATGATATACTTCTCTTGGTCTCCAAGCTTCTTGGTTCCCTGTTTTGATTTTAGTTAAACCAGACAAAAAACAGGCTCTTTTTGCTAATTCATACCCTCTTCCATGATCTGGATGACGATCAGATGGAGCATTGGTAATCACTACCTCTGGTTGATATTTCCTGATCGACTCTACGAGTTGCAGCATATGTGCTTCATCATTTTCGAAGAAACCGTCTCTAAAACCTAAGTTCTCTCTTACCGACAATCCTAATATCTTCTTTGCTACTTCTGCTTCTTGTAAACGCAATTCAGGCGTACCACGTGTACCTAATTCACCCTGAGTAAAGTCAACAACACCTACTTTATTCCCTTTTTCTACCTGATTTAGAATAATTCCTGCACAGGCCAATTCAGAGTCATCTGGATGAGCAGCAAATATGAGTATGTCTAATTTCATGTTTTAGATTTTGAGATTTTGAGATTATGAGACTTTAAGATTTTAAGACTCTGCTTTAGCTAGAGGCTAATTTCTAGTTGCTAGAAGCTAGAGTTCAAAGGTCGTTCCTTCCTTACTGTCTTTCAGTGTAACTCCAATAGCTTGTAGGTCGTCTCGAATTTTGTCTGAAGTAGCAAAGTCTTTCGCATCTTTTGCTGCCTGTCGCTGATCGATCAAGAGTTGAATCAACTGCCCCATTGTGTTGCTATCGTCTCCTTCGTTTTCTTCTACCAAACCCAGTACATCTGTAATAAATACAGGAAATAAGGTCTTCAACTGTTGCAATGTATCTTTTCGTAAGGCATTCAGCGGAAGCTGCTTATTCTCTAATTGGAAGATCACAGATGCTAATTCAAATAAGTTAGCTAGCGCCTTTGCTGTATTCATGTCGTCGCTCATCTCCGTTTCGAAGCCTTCTAAGGCATCTAAAACTGTCTGATTGAGTTCTTCTGAAATTTCTTTTTCTTGGCTTTCGCCTAATTTCGCAGCGGCACTCATCGCTTTCATTAGCTTAGCAATTCCTTTTTCAGAAGCTTGTAAGGCTTCATTAGAGAAATCCACCGTACTTCTGTAATGTGCTTGCAGCATAAAGAAACGAATCGTCATAGGGCTGTACGCCTGTTCTAACCACTCATGTTTTCCAGAAAATAATTCGTCTAGCGTAATGAAATTACCCAATGACTTACTCATTTTTTTGCCATTGATCGTCAACATATTGTTGTGCATCCAGTAGTTTACAGGCTCTTTCCCAAAGGCTGCAACACTCTGTGCTATCTCTGCTTCGTGATGTGGAAACTGTAAATCCATTCCTCCACCATGAATATCGAAAGGAATTCCTAAATATTTGGCGCTCATAGCAGTACACTCCATGTGCCAACCTGGAAAGCCATCTCCCCAAGGAGAATCCCATTTCATAATGTGTTTGTCATTCGCTTTTTTCCAAAGTGCAAAATCATGGGAAGACTCTTTTTCATCTAGTCCTTCCGTATCTCTACTTCCTGACTGTAGATCGTCGAGCACCTTGCCCGAAAGGGTTCCGTAAGAATTGTCTTTTGCGTTACTGTATTTTTCTAGGTTGAAATACACAGAACCATTCTTTTCGTAAGCAAAACCATTTTTAATTGATTTTTGAACCAACTCTATTTGCTCTATGATATGTCCCGTAGCACAAGGCTCTATGCTTGGGCGCAATGCATTTAAGCTATCTACTGCTTTGTGAAAACTATTGGTGTAGCTCTGTGCTACTTCCATTGGTTCTAACTGCTCTATGCGTGCTTTCTTTGCTATTTTGTCTTCTCCCGTTCCGCTTACTTCATCTTCTAAATGACCTACATCAGTAATATTTCGTACGTAACGTACTTTGTAACCTAGGTGTTTTAAGTAACGATACAAGATATCAAAGGTAATAGCGGAGCGTGCATGCCCTAAATGCGGGTCACCATAAACAGTAGGTCCACAGACATACAAACCAACGTGAGGACTATTGATTGCTTTAAAAAGCTCTTTTTTGCGTTTGTATGAATTGTAAATATGGAAATCCTTCATGGGTACTCGTACTATCTTGTTGAATAACAACAAAAATAGAAGACTTTGTTCATTTTACAGCAGTGGATTACTATTTTAATTAGTTGAGAGGTAAAAGAATTCTTTTCGTTGTATATTTGTTGAAGCTGTAAATAAAGAACACGTATGTCAGTAGATCCGGAAAAATTAGAGCAAATAAAGCAAATATTGGTACAACATATGGAAGAAAAGCAACTCCGTAAAACGCCTGAACGCTTTGCTATTCTAGAAGAAATTTACAGTAACGACACGCATTTTGATGTAGAATCTTTGTACATCAATATGAAAAACAAGAACTACCGAGTGAGTAGAGCTACAGTTTACAATACACTTGACTTACTAATTGAATGTGATTTAGTAACTAGACACCAGTTTGGAAAAAACTTAGCTTTGTACGAAAAATCATACGGATACAAGCAGCATGACCATGTAATTTGTACGAAGTGTAATAAAATATTAGAGTTCTGTGACCCTAGAATTCAGAAAACACAGCAAATGGTAGAAGAGTTTTACGATTTCAAAATAGACTCACACGCATTGAATTTCTACGGTACATGCAACGACGAGAAATGCGCTGGTAAGAAAGACGATTCAACTACTCCTCTCATAAAATAATTTTTTAATCTTCCTACATGGATTTATTTGTCATTGCCTCTATTTTAATTGTACTCTCTGCTGCTTTTGGATACATCAATGTGGTTTTATTGAAGTTACCCAACACCATTGGGCTAATGATTATCGCCATTTTATTTACGATCGGTTTGTTCTTAACCAGTTTGGTCAAC
>JBGCEI010000215.1:0-2547 GCA_045106295.1 Cyclobacteriaceae bacterium | reverse complement strand
GTTGAAGAGGTTAAAACAGCTTTATATGAGTCAGGTTTCGATAACATTGAATTAAAGACATACTCTATTCACGGAGGGCTTGAAGATAAATTTCTATACTGCGGAAAGCATGAGCCAGAAAGCTATCTCAATGATCAAATAAGAAAAGGAATATCATCGTTTTCAGCACTTTCTAATGAAGAGGAAGTCAAAAAAGGTATGGAGATTTTGAAAACAGATATTCAAACTGGGAAAATCAAGAAGATCATTGAGCACTTTGAAAATGACTTCGGTGATTACATATTCATAAAAGCAAGGAAGACTATAAATTGTAAGAGCTAAAGAGTTTAATTAATAAGGTTAAAAGCATAAGTTAGAGTATAAAGCAATTACATTTCAAAAAATTTAACCTTGTTCTCAAGAATAAGAACTTATTCCAATTATTTCTAGACCTCTATTTTCTTAGCATAAACAAAAGAACACGGTTCAAACCCTTTTTTTATTTAAAATTAACGCAGTATCTCGAGACTGTTCTAAGAGAATTATTTTCTTTATTCTCTAAATTGTAATAGTATCGTTCTATGGATTTTCCCTTCAGTTTTGGACAAAAAAGCTCATTATTGCTCATATTCTTTGTTCATGGAATTGTCTTTTCTTTACTATTATTAAGAAAAGGCTTTATTCATAAGAATAATTCAAGTAGTTGGCTTAGTCTATTGCTATTTCTATACGCCATGTACATTACACCGTATATGCTTGGCTATGCTAATTGGTATAGTGGCGGTTGGACTAGAGAGACACTCTTTTTTGTTCCTTTCATGCAAGTATTGCTAATAGGTCCCGTGGTTTATTTTTATACTAAGAGCTTACTAAATAGGAGCTACAAACTATCTAAAAGAGACTATTTTCATTTTGTACCAGCCATTTTGTATTCTGTTTACAGCTTAGTAATTTTTATAGTAGATAAATTGGTTTTAGAAGAGTTCTATTTCTATGCTGATGGCAGAGATAAGGACTTAGCTAATTGGTACCAATCTGTTGGGTTAATTTCTATGACTTACTACTTGCTTGTAAGCCTTCGTTACTATTTTAACTATAGAAAACTGATTGTCGAAAAGGTGAGTTATGCCGATACCTTGCTTTTCAAGTGGATAAGAAATTTTATGTTGGCTTTTTTAGGCATTCTTGTTTTAAGAGTATTGTTTTTTATTATTAATCCTGAATGGGGAAATTTCGGAAGTCAGTTTTGGCATTATATCGCCTTTTCCTTTGTGTTCTATTATATAGCTGTAACTGGTTATAGTAATAGTGTTAAACAGGCTGTGCTAAGTGAGGAAAAATTCGAAGTGGTAAATGTGTTTGAGGATTTTAGTACAGTCCCTAAAACAGCTAATCCTAACATCGATATCAAGCAATGGAAGGAAAGACTTTCACACCTCATGATGGAAAAAGCGCTGTTTAAAAATCCTCGTTTGACTTTATCTGATGTAGCAAATGAATTAGGAACAACCACTAAAATCATTTCTACGGTGGTTAATTCTGGTTTCGATATGAACTTTAATGATTTTGTCAATTATTTCCGAATAAAAGCTATCGAGGAGAAACTAAATAATGGTGAGCAGGACACTTCTACACTTTTAGGAATAGCCTTCGATTGTGGATTTAACAGTAAGTCTACATTCAATAGAGCTTTTAAGAAAAGTACATCTTTGACTCCTAAGGAATACGTAGAAAAACTATCGTAAAATAAGTGTCAAATCAAGATTTGGGGCGATTGGTCGAGCCTTCTAGTAAACATTTGCTAAAAATTAAATTCAATATGAAAAAAATAATCTGGCTGGTCATTCTTCTTATTTCGTTAACGTCATTCTCTCAAAATCAGATACAAATGACTAAGATCGATTCTATAGTGAATAATTCTCTTGCAGAAAATGATCCCGGCATCATGGTAGGAATAGTAAAAGATGGTCAAGTTATTTACGAGGAGTATCGTGGACTTTCGTACATGCAGTATCAGATTAAAATGGATGAAAAAACTAAATCCAATATTGCATCCATAGCCAAACAGTTCACCGCATTAATGATTTTAGATTTAGCACTTAATGAAAAACTCAATTTGGAAGATGACATAAGAGTGTACCTCCCTTCTTTATATAAAAGTGTAGATGATATAATTAGAATTAGGCATGTTCTCAATCATACAAGTGGAATAAGGGAACAAGATGATTTGCTTCGTTTGTCAGGCACAAAATTAACAGATGTAACTACTAATGATGAGGTTTTTAGATTGGTTACAAGTCAAAAAGAAACGAATTTTGAAACAGGTTCTCAATACGAATATTGTAATTCTGCATTTATGTTGCTTACCAAAATGGTAGAAAGAATTTCGGGCGATTCTTTCGGTAAATTTACACAAGAAAGAATATTTGTTCCTTTAAATATGAAAAATTCTTTTTTTTTAGATGATACGGATAAGGTAATTAAAAACAGAGTATATTCTTATTCTCCTTTCGGAAATGGGTATCAAAAAAATCTACTTAATTCTTCTGTGGTTGGTTCAACAGGACT
>JBGCEI010000214.1:0-3704 GCA_045106295.1 Cyclobacteriaceae bacterium | reverse complement strand
GCTTGGTTTCAGGTCAGCTAAGAAAGGTGTGTTGTCACTTAGTCGTTGGAAGTCATCGATGGTGATGTTTACGTCTACCGATTTTGCCATGGCAATCATGTGCAGTACGGCATTAGTAGAGCCACCCAATACCATAATGATCCGAATAGCATTTTCGAATGCTTTTTTCGTCATAATGTCTCTAGGCTTAATATCCTTTTCGATCAAGTTTTTGATTACTTCACCCACAGAGACACATTCTGTTTTCTTCTCGTCGCTTACTGCTGGGTTTGACGCACTGGAAGGCAAACTCATTCCCAAGGCTTCAATAGCTGAAGACATCGTATTTGCAGTGTACATTCCTCCACAAGCTCCTGCTCCAGGAATACTGTTTTGGATAATTCCTTTGTAATCTTCTTCGCTGATATTTCCTTGTGTCTTGGCGCCGTATGCTTCAAAGGCAGAAACAATATTTAAGGCTTCTCCTTTCCAAGTACCGCCTTTTATGGTACCTCCGTAGACCAAAATCCCTGGGCGGTTCAACCGACCTAAGGCAATCATGGCGCCAGGCATATTTTTATCGCACCCTACTACAGGTACAATGGCATCGTAATACTGTGCATTGGCTACCGTTTCGATAGAGTCTGCAATAATATCTCTAGACACCAACGAAAATTTCATTCCTTCGGTCCCGTTGGAGATACCATCACTTACACCGATTGTATGGAAAATAAGTCCTACCAATTCCTCTTCGGTTACTCCTTTCTTAATGTAATGTGCCAAATCGTTCAAGTGCATATTACATGGGTTCCCTTCATAGCCAGTACTTACAATACCGACTTGAGGTTTTTTCATGTCTTCTTCTTTCAACCCAACGGCATAAAGCATTGCCTGAGAGGCAGGTTGAGATTCGTCTTGCGTAATGGTTTTGCTGTACTTATTTAATTCCGACATTGTCAATCTAGTTTCTTTCTGCCCGCTAAGATAAGCTGATATCTTTTCATTTAAAACCCTTAACTTCCCAATTTTCTTTTCTTCTTAAATCCAGATTATTCTGACTATCTAAATGTGTTGGAAACCAGCTTTTATTGCTAACGCTTTTAGTAGAACAAGATAGAGAATTACATAAACTTAAATTTTTTAAAGGAATTGTGTATCTTCGTGCTTAGTTAGAAAAGAACAATTTAAAATAAATTACAAACATGAGTGCTACACTTACAAAAGTAGGACCCGGCGTAGTAACGGGAGACCAAGTACAAGAATTATTTGCTTACGCTAAAGAAAAGCAATTTGCCCTTCCAGCAGTTAACTGTATTGGAACAGACACTGTAAATGGAGTGATGGAAACGGCTGCTGAATTAAACGCACCAGTTATCGTTCAGTTTTCAAATGGAGGATCTGTATTTTTTGCAGGGAAAGGATTATCAAATGACGGTCAGAAAGCAGCAGTTTTAGGTGCTGCATCAGGCGCTATGCATGTACATAAATTAGCAGAGGCTTATGGAGCTACTGTTATCCTTCATACCGACCACTGTGCTAAAAAGTTATTACCGTGGATTGACGGTTTGTTAGATGAAGGAGAAAAATTCTTCAAAGAGCATGGAAAACCATTATTTAGCTCTCATATGATCGATCTTTCGGAAGAGCCTTTAGAAGAAAATATTGAGATTTGTAAAGGATATTTAGAGCGCATGTCTAAAATGGGTATGACCTTAGAAATAGAATTAGGAGTAACAGGTGGTGAAGAAGACGGTGTAGATAACACAGATATCGACAGCTCTAAATTATATACACAACCAGAAGAGGTGGCCTATGCTTACGAAGAGCTTTCAAAAATAAGCCCTCGATTCACAGTAGCAGCAGCATTTGGTAATGTACACGGAGTGTACAAACCAGGTAATGTGCAGTTAACGCCAAAAATTTTAGATAACTCACAGAAACATATCCAAGAGAAATTCAATACAGGTGAGAAGCCAGTTGACTTTGTATTTCACGGAGGTTCAGGTTCTTCAGTAGAAGAAATAAGAGAAGCTATTTCTTATGGTTCTATTAAAATGAATATTGATACTGATTTACAATGGGCGTCTTGGGATGGTGTAAGAGCATTTTATGAAGACAAAAAAGGATACTTGCAAGGACAGATTGGTAACCCTGAAGGGGCTGATTCTCCAAACAAGAAATTCTATGACCCAAGAGTTTGGTTACGTAAAGGACAGCAATCATTTAATGCTAGGTTAAAGCAAGCATTTTCAGATTTAAATAATGTTGATACGTTATAAAAAATAAGTAAGAGTAATACAAAACCCGACTTTTAATTTAAAAGTCGGGTTTTGTTGTTTATACAGAAATACTAAATTTGAGTTTATGTTTGGGTTATTGAAAGACAAAACACCAGTACTTACTGAAGAAGAGGTAAGAAACTTGGTTAAAAACGATAAAAAAGTTACTTTACTCGATGTACGTAATGCCATGGAGTATAGGCCAGAGCATTTAACGCCTTGTCAGCACGTAGACGTAAGAGAGAAAGATTTTAAAGATAAAATCAAGTATTATGAGACAGACAAAACCTATATCCTGTACTGTAAAAGTGGGCAACGAAGTAAAAAAGCTAGAAAGATAATGACTAATATGGGGTTTGGTAACGTATATGTCTTAGATGGTGGAATTAATAAATGGGTAGGACCACTAAAAATTAAATAATCTTCATTGAAGTCTTTTGTTGCCATATTTTTTACACTACTACTTATAACGCCTGGTTATGCTCAAAAGCCTATTGTAAAAAAATATGTAGATAAAGCAGATGATTATTTTGAGGCAGAAGACTATGTAAACGCTGCGGCACTCTACGAAGAAGCCATCAAGCTAGATACTAATTACCTCAAATCTTTTTACAAAGCAGCCGAATCTTACCGTAAACTATATAATTATAGTAAAGCAGAGCAATATTATAAGAAAGTAGTAAAAGACAATAAAGATCCAAAAGTCTATCCTGTTGCCATGTACTACTATGCGAGAATGCAGAAGGCACAAGGGAAATATGAAGAGGCAAAGGTAGACTTCGAGAAATTCTTAGGTAGCTACGACCCTCGTGTGGTGCCCAAAAAGTATAAGCAATTAACAGAACACTATTACCTAGGGTGTTTAATGGCGATTAATGAAAAGCGAAATGGCTTTAAAGATTTTGCTTTCAAAAATGAAGGAAAGCCATTATCTACAAAATTTGATGATAACTTACCAACCATATTTGAGAATGAAAACTCACTTATTATTTCTTCTCTACGCACCAGTGTGGAAGATGAAAAACAAGCGTTAAACTTAGAGAAAGACAATTATGATCAGTATAGGTATGTGTTAGAAAATGGTAAATGGAAACAGAATAAATCCAATAGAGATCGGTTTGATGTGATGAACTCGGAGTCTAATGAGATACCAGGGACATTTAACGGAGATAAGACCAAATATTACTTTACACGTTGTAACATCCAGAATGAAGAAGCTAATTCTGTTGACTGCGCCATCTACGTGAGTAAGAAAAAGAAAGATAAATGGCAAGACCCTAAATTACTTAATGAATTAGTAAATGCTAGAGGAAGTTGGAATGGGGCTCCAGAAATCAATGCAAAAGGTAACAAGATGTATTTTGTATCCAATCGAAAGGGAGGGTACGGGAGTTACGATATTTGGTACACGACCCTTCCAGATGTAGCGACAGAAGACTGGAAGAA
>JBGCEI010000213.1:0-4015 GCA_045106295.1 Cyclobacteriaceae bacterium | reverse complement strand
AGAAGTAGGAGCAGACATGAAAAGAGGTTTAAGCCAGTATCAGGTACCAGCAGGAGTGGCGCTCATCATATTAGGTGTTATTTCATTTTTTTAGGGGAATTCCCATTTTGTCTGCTAGATCTTGGGCTTCTTTGAAAGGATATTCGGATTTTATAAACCGATAGATTAGCTTTACATCTGATGTTGATTGATCTATTAAAAAAAGATGAATTTCTTGTTTAACACTTGCTGATTTAGGTTTCAATTTCAATCGATATGAGTCTTCACTGCTTTCAAGAGGTTCAAGTTTTAAGAAGAAATCCGAAGTGTAAGTCTCCCATTTTCCAGTTTTGAACAAGAAGTACTTCTTGTAATGCCGGATTTGTTTTCTTGAAGCTTGTATGTCATAGCCTTCTGAAGAGAAAATAATAACTGCTCCGATAATGACAAGTAGGATTCCTCCGTATCCTGCTATGTAGCATATAAAGGTGCCCAACAGAATAAAAAACAACCCTATTACAACAGTAGCTAGCACACTACTATTTCTTTTCCCAATTGTAAATTCAAATTCGCTATTTAATTGATCATTAATCAAGTATCGTTTATAAAACTCATAAATGAAAAGTGAAATAGCACTGATGGATAGAAGGATTACTGAACCTTCTGAAGAGATATAATAGTACTGATCCACAAAGAACCTTTGAGTACACAAGAAAGTCATGAGCATTATGGAGAACAGAAAAATAACGTTCACGATTATACTCTTCCATTTGTAATGCCTCACCCAAGAAATGGAATTTCCAAAAAGCACGCTTAGAGCAATATAGAAAAGAGGCAGTCCACCATTTATTCTGTAAAAAATCATCCCTCCCGAGACCATAAGAACAAAAACCCAAATAATTAAAGGACGAATGGTGAGATTAAGACTGCTCTTGTTGTCTTCGAACACTTCTTCTAAAAAACCTTCATTACTATCCATGGTCATTACCTTTTTCTTCTGGCTGCAGTTTTAGCGCTGATTTTAGGAGCGTAGGAGGTAAGATTTAATTTGAAACTCTCGCATAATTTTTTACTGAATTGTTGGGCATTTTCTCCTTTCTTAAAGGTTTTAACTAGAATTCTTCGTCTATGATCATGTGTCAGTAGAACGAGTTCTTGTTGTGTTTCCTGTTTTACATTAGTACTGTGAAAGTATCCTAGGTTAGCTTTTTGTGAATACCTTAAATTGAGTATAGCCGCGTCAGGGTAAGTGCTTAATGAATACCACTTTCCTTTTTTGATGAAAAAATAGCTAGTGTACTCCATAAAAGTCCCATTGTTTCTATCGAGTATAATCCCACATTTTGAAAAGCTAAATAATCCTCCTAGACCAAGAAAAATTAAACCCAAAAGTGGTATTTGCACAAGATAGAAAAATCCTAATAGGATTAAAAAATAGCCAAAGACTACTATGAGTTTATTAGTGAAAAGCAAGCCGTGATTTATTATGAAACGATCTGATTTTTTTTCGTTTAGGATTTCATCTAATGCCTCTTCTGTAATGGAGGAGTTTTTTAATTTACCGAACATAATACTAGTCAATTGCAAGTCGTACAAAAATCACGTTTTATAAACTCATCTCTTTGAATTTGAAAAGAAGTGTCCAGCCAAGTGCAATATCTAAATTGATTGGATCTTTTGGCTGAATTCATAAACGCCCAATATTCTTCGTTTTCTAGAGTATTTCTTATTAGTGAAGCTGTTTTAGCTAGTACAAAATACCCGTCTTCGGTAAGAATAGCTTCATCATGAAAAGGTCTAAGTATATCTACAGCAAGATTGAACTTGTGAAAGTGATTACAAAATAATGCTAGTTCTTTAGCTTCTTCAGGCGTAAACCCTTCTAGTCTTACTAATTCTGAAATTTTATTGAAATATTCATCTACGTGCTGCCAGTTGTTATGGTTTACATAGTAATGTATGCCTGCTAGCAAGGTGTTAACTTCAAGTCTCAAATAATCCGTAGAATCTATGTTAGTTAATTCAATGTCGTAAATCAGTTCCCTGAGTTCTTCGGGATCTATTGACCTTCCTGAACCTCTTAGACTTATAGAATATGCATATCTTGAAAACCAATATTTAGTCAGAAAATGAGCATAGTTAAACACTTGTTTTGCATTTTTACTGTCTACACTTTTTACAAGGTCTTCCACTAAAACAGAATCTAACCCTGAGTTAACAGTTTTAATAGCAGCAGCGCCCAGCAGATTAGTTCGAAGAAGTTCTTTATCTATTAGCGAATCTATTAGTTCTTCTTTTATGCTGTTTTTCTCTAATATGTATTCATCTCTGAGTATGGTATTCCAGTCTACAGAATCCATAGGGATTTCTAATCCATAACGTTTGCCAAGGAGATATCTTCTGTAAGTATCTACGGTAATAAAAGTATCTACATAGGCTGTAATTTTAGTTTTTCTCTGTTCGAAAAGAAGTGAATCTAAAAACGGAGTTCTGTTTTTCCTAAGGAAGGATTTAATTTGCTTATTTGTTCTGCTTTGCAACGCAGAAATGGAGTGGCTCTTTATCTGAGAACGCATTAATGGCCAGTTCTCTGAAGAATTATACTCAACCAGACTATCCGAAAAATCAAGTGAAGACATTATTTCTCTAGCGCGATTTTCTCTTTCTTCTAACAGTCCTTGATTGTACCAAGTAGCTCCGTTAACTGAAGCGAAACAGTCTACTTCTGTTCCGTAAACAAATGGCGCTAATGCGGAAATATCTTGAAAATCATCATCTAGGATAAAGCTGATGTCTTTTTCTCTATTCTGGTACCATAGCTGAGCGGTTAATGTGTCATTTAGTTCAAAAGTGAGTGTTTCCTTTAGGATTTTTGTAGAGTCAGGATCTTCAAAGTAAGGGTCAATTGGAAGCAAAGGGAAAATATCACTTGGAACCTCTACTGGATATGAGTAATCACATAGTTTATTATCATTTATTATTATGATGTTAGGCTGCCACTGCTGATTAACAAGATAATCTGGGAGTTCTCCAATTTTAGCGAAAATCTTTTTTTCGTTACCAGATTGATTCTTTCTAAGAATTTCCATGAGGTACACCGGCTGAAGCATGTTGCCATCATAAACATCTGAGATGTGAAACTGATTTTCTTTGTCACAAGGAAGTTGTTCCCTCAGGATGATGTCTACAGCTAAGCCATCATTTTCTTTTTGAATCACGCTATAAAAAAACTTAATATCATGAAAGTAAAAGAAAATGTCATTGCCTATTACTGACACACCATTGGCAAAGGTCATTGTATTATAGGTATGCTCTTCATCTTTACAGTCAAACTCTGCTGGTCGAACTCCCCAAGATCGCTCAGGATTTTTAAAAGCTTTAGGTAATCTAATTTCATCTGAAGAAAAAACTTGTGCTGCATAGATAGTTTTATTCTTTGAAGTGTGAATGTGTAACCCCATCCTTGAGAAATTAGGGTTAACCATATTTTTATAATGTAGTTTAGATTGGAACCAGCTTTCAAATAAAGCATCTGCTATTGACTTCAAGCCAATAGCAGATAAAGAATCCTTTGTCATAACCGTCCTTGCTACATTTTCACCACTGTACGTCCGATTTCCTCCATAGTGCTTTATTCTTTCGGCTGGGGTTTCTTTAGTAAATGTTTTTTGATAGTGGGTTGTTTTACCTTTTTTAGCCATGTAAAACGACTGATCTGATGCTGCCTCGGTGAGAATGTAATCTAATTCTAGTGGTTCAAGGTTTAGACTATCACGAAGTAGATTTACTTGGATTAGCATTTCATTTTCTAACCAAAAATTCTCTGAAGATTCTTGACATTTAAGACCAGTAGATAGAAGAAATAAGAATAAAAGGCATGTGTAGAAAACCCAATTTTTCATGCTGAAAAGGTACTCAATTCTAACAGATCCAATCTATTCATTAAAACTCTATCCTGTAATTAAAAGTAGGGAAAAGCCCTGTCTGCGTGGCTATGCTAATTTCTCCAGTGCCAGGATTAAATATCTGGAAGGCT
>JBGCEI010000212.1:0-6835 GCA_045106295.1 Cyclobacteriaceae bacterium | reverse complement strand
TTGGCTAAGTAATCTTCATCAAAAATGTCTTGCTCTTTTTCTGTTTCTTCTCCCATTTTAAAGAGTTCTTCTACACCATCACTTTGAAGTGCATTTTTTATCATCTCCCTTACTTTGGCATTCATTTGTGCAGTATCTGGTGCATCTCCTTTGGTCAGTTTAAAAACTATAGACCTTACTGCTAAATAGAAGTGTGTGTAATCTCTTTCTGTTTGGGTTAATTGTTCGCTTCCGGCACAAATATCATAAGCTGCTTTTAGTCTTTTGACTAAGCCCATAAAACGAGTTTCTAAATCCTTGGTAAGCTGCACATATTCTGCTGCCATATTCAAGGTGTTTAATTGCTCTAAAGAAGAACCGTTAAAGTATTTTGAACTGTCAAATTTGTGAAACAATTTTGATAGTAAGTCTAAGTGATTACGAACTACAATCAATGATTGCTGTATGTCTTCAAAGTTATCTCCTTCTCCTTTGGTGTATTTGGCTAAAGCCAAATTCATAGCTTTTTTAATACCTACATAATCTACTACTAAGCCTTTGTTTTTACCTTTAAACTTTCTATTTACTCTTGAAATAGTTTGAATAAGATTGTGTTGCTGTATAGGCTTATCAATGTAGATGCTATCTAAGAAAGGCACATCAAACCCAGTCAACCACATATCTACTACAATAGCAATTTTAAAGTTGGATTTTTCGTTTTTAAATTGTCTATCTAATTCTTTTCTGTAGTCTTTTGTACCTAATAAATTGTACATCTCTTTTGGGTCGTCTTTCCCTCTGGTCATTATCATTTTGATACGTTCCATAGGTTTGATTTCTCTTTTATCCTTATCAGATAGTACAGCATCTTTTTCTGCTAATTTTACTTCATTCCATTCTGGTCTGAGTGCTATTACATTTTTATAAAACTCATAGGCAATCTCTCTGCTACTGCTTACAAACATTGCTTTTCCTTTTACGGTAGCACCTTCATTGATTCTGTTTTCATAATGATTTACAAAGTCTGATGCTAACTCTTTTAAGCGGTCTGGGTCGCCTAAAATGGCATTCATATTAGCAGATTGCTTTTTACTTTCTTCTACTTGATATTCATTTGCACCAGCTTCTGATGCTTCTTCATAGTACTTTTCTATTTTTTCTAATTCACTATTATGTAATGCTATTTTTGCTGCTCTTCCCTCATAAACAATCCTAACGGTAATTTCATCTTTAACAGATTCTGTCATTGTATAAGCATCTACCACCTTACCAAACACATCTAAAGTTGCATCTACTGGTGTGCCTGTAAAACCAACAAAAGTGGCATTAGGTAATGAGTCGTGTAGATACTTAGCAAAACCGTAGGTTTTCTTAACACCATTTTCTGTAACCCTAATTTTCTGGTCTAAGTTGGTTTGACTTCTATGAGCTTCATCTGAAATACAAATAACATTCGTTCTATCCGTAAGTAGTTCTGTATCCTCTGTGAACTTATGAATGGTCGTTAAAAAAACTCCTCCACTTGCTCTACCTTGCATTAATTCTCTTAATTCTGCTCTACTCTCTACGCTTGTAATGGTATTATCTCCAATATAATTTTTAGCGTTGGTAAATTGCCCTGATAATTGGTCGTCTAAATCTGTTCTGTCTGTTATTAAAACTATGGTAGGATTTTCAAAATACTCACTCTTCATTAATATTCTTGATAGAAAAAGCATTGTGAAACTTTTTCCGCATCCTGTTGCACCAAAGTATGTTCCTCCTTTACCGTCTCCAGTTGGCTTTTGAGCTACTTTAATGTTTTCGTATAATGCTTTGGCTGCATAGTATTGAGGATAGCGACATACTATTTTCTCATCTTTTTTAGAAGTGTCTGGAATGTAAATGAAGTTTTGAATAATATCTCTTACACGGTTTTGGTGCAACATACCTTGTATAAGCGTAAACATACTGTCTATCCCATCTACATCCTTAGCTAAACCAGAAACTCTACGCCAAGCATAGTAGAACTCATAAGCTGCAAAAAATGAACCTGCCTTATTATTTACACCATCACTAATAACGCAGAAAGCATTGTATTTGAATAACTCTGGAATATCCCTTTTGTAACGTGTTGTTAGTTGGGTATAAGCATTATGAATGGTACAGTTTTCTTGAATAGCGGTTTTAAATTCAAATACGATTACTGGTAATCCATTTATGTAGATAATGCCATCAGGTATTCTTTTTTCTGTGCCTACTATTTCAAGTTGATTTACAAATTTGTAGGTGTTATTATTAGCTTCTGAATAGTCTATTAAATAAATCCAAATATCTTTTTGGTTTCGGTCTTCTCTTTTAAAAGTAAAGCCATCTGCCAACCATTGCATAATGGTTTTATTGGTTTCGTATAAGTCTGAAGAAGAAAGTGTTTTTAATTGCAGTACAATAGACTTTGCTTCATTAATGGTAAGGCCATCATTTTTATATTGGCTTAAAAGAAATGCGATTAAATCTTCTTCTATTAATACTTCATCTTCATTACGTTTAATGGTATTGCCCAAGTAGTGAGGGTAGTTTTCTAAACCCAATAACTCTATAAATGCTTCCTCTAATTTGGCTTCTGTAAATTTCCCCATACTTATAAATCACTAATTGTTGTAAGGTGTATTTTTGATTCGTCAATACCCAATGACATAACTACTGCTTTTCTATTTGCTATTTCACTTTCTCTGAAATAAGAGACGAACCAATGAGTGTCTTTAGAAATATGCTTTGCTATCTCTCTAAAATATGGCAAATCAACTTCTGCTAAAGAATGACCAAGAACATAGATATTATCTACTTGATTAATTCGATTGAAAAAAGCTTCTTTCTGAATAATAACATCTTGTGTTGGTTTAAAAGACTTTTGAAAATAGGCTCTTACTTCATCTTTCCCTCTTTCTATTGAATAATCGTATTGGTCTGCCATCCATTCTTCCCAACGTTCTCTTTCCTCTGGGTCTGATGGTGGTTGTTCTTCTTGTTTTACAAACTCTTTTGGGTCTATTCCGTGACCTAAAATAAGGTCTTCTTTTTCTCCAGCTTTGTGGTGTATATACTCTATATTTTCTCGTCCTACATTATAATAGCGTTCTAAAGTATCTGTATAGTTAAACGTTAGAAAAAGAGCATCTTTGTTTAAATTGGCTAAGTCTTTATCCTCAATCTCTGGAAATATTACATTATTAATAAACTCCTCAAAAGCAAGTCTCATTTTTAGCGTTGCTTTATCAACTATGTTTTCGATATAGATTTGAATATCATATAAATCTCTATCTCTGTAATCATCACTACCATAATTTGGTGTATGTTCTGAATGATTTTCTAAAAGTAAATCGCCATCTATTTGAGCTAATGATGCTTCAAACTCCCACCACATTGGGTCTTTTAAACTTTCTTCATCCTCTTTATCTAAATCTCCAAAACCATAGTACTCCATAAAAACTTCATAAATATCATTATGATGTTCTTGTAGAAATAAACCAAAAGAGGAATACCAAGTGTCTAACTTATGATGTAAGTCAAAGCCATTGCCTATAATGTATAGAGTGTTATTTAAAGCTCCTTTATCCATATTATGATGTAACTAATTCATTAGAAGCATTGCTTACAACACCTCTCATTAATACTGGACAAATGGGTTTTATACTTGCTTTAAGTTGCTCATTGATACGTTTACGAGCTTCTAAGGTGTGATATATTGTAACTATAGCTTCTTGTATTTTTATATCTGGTATAGGTAGTTTTACGCTACACATATCATCCCAATCAAAAGTTTCTCTTGCACTTCCCCAAGAATGAAAACGAGCATATCTATCAAATTCAGCACGTTTAAAAAACAGGAATAAATATTCAGGAATTAATACAGACTTATCCATTACTTCAAAAACTGTATAAATTGAAGAAACTATACAGTCTTCTGCATTATTCATTGCTAATGCAATTTTTTCTCCTCTTCTTGATGTATCTGCCACATAAACAAACTGACCATTCCTTACTATTTTATACTTATTGAATTTAACACCTGAGGTATTAGCCTTTGAGTTTATCAATTTTTTAGAAGTAGAAACACCTTGTAAAAAGGTAATTTCTAAATCTGTATTTCTTTCGTCTGCTTGTTGTATGTATGTGCCAAGAGTTTTAGCAGGCTCATTGATTATTAAATCTTCAATGTAGGTATCACATATTAATTGCAAATCTTCTAAACTATTTTCATAGGTTTTTTGGTTGGCTAATATGCCATTGTAGAGAGCTACATATTTACGTTGTTCGTCTATGTGTGGTATTGGGATTTCAATGTCTGAAAGTCTATCATAATCTAAACTTGCTCTAACACTACTATCGCTAATAAACCATCCATATCTATCAGATTCTGGTCTTTGAAACCACATCATCATATATTCAGGCAATAATTCATCAATATCTTTAGATTCAATTACAGAATAGGCTGGTGAAATAATTGCAGGTTCATCTTCAGTATATAATGCTAACCGAATAGTTTCATCTCTACCAAACTGCATTGCAGAATAAGCAAACTGACCTTTTTGTATGATTTTATATTTAGATAAATCCGTTCCTGAAACATTAGCCACAGAAGGCATAAAGTTTTTTGTAATATTGATACCCAATAGATTTGTAACCGCTAAATCTACATTACGGTTATCCACTAATTGTATGTAATCGCCTAATCTCTTATAACTCATATCCCAATGTTTTAAAGGCGTTTATGAGTTGGTTTTGACTTAGTTTTTCTTCTTTTAGCAATTCTTTAAAGTCTGTTTGAATACGCTTCATTTCGGTATCAAAATCTATACTGCTATCTGCATCTACAAACTCTATGTATTTACTTGGTACTAAAGAAAAGTCGTTCTCTTTTAACGTATCAAAATCTACCGACTGGCAGAACTCTGGAATATTTTTATAGGTAGTTTCCCAATCTTTTTGTTGCCAGTTGTGGTAATGACCAGCTACTTTGATAATATCCTCTTCTGTAAGCTGTACGAACTTCTTTTCGTACTCGCTTCCCCAACGTCTTAAATCCATAAACAGGACTTCTTTTTCTCTGTTACGGTAGTTTTTAGCCTGGTCATTTATAGTGGCTGTACGTTCTTTCTTATTTCTATTAATAATCCATAGTGTTACACTAATATCTGTGGTGTAAAACGTATCACGAGGAATAATAACAACTGCTTCTATGAGGTTGTTTTCTATGAGCTTTTTACGGATTTTGTATTCTTCACTACCACCAGATAATGCACCATTAGCCAATATAAAACCTGCTACACCATTTTCTGATAGCTTAGATACCATATTTAATATCCAACCATAATTGGCGTTACTTTTTGGTGGTACATCATAGCCTTTCCATCTTGGGTCGTCTATGAGTTCGTTTTCTCCTCTCCAATCTTTTTGATTGAAAGGTGGATTTGCCATTATAAAATCGGCTTTTAAATCTTTGTGTTGGTCATTAGAAAATGTATCTGCGTGTTTCTCTCCTAAATTTGCTGAGATACCTCTAATGGCTAAATTCATTTTAGCTAATTTGTAAGTAGTAGGCGAGGATTCCTGACCGTAAATAGATACTTCTTTTTTGCTCCCTTGGTGGCTTTCTATAAACTTAATAGACTGCACAAACATACCACCAGAACCACAAGCAGGGTCATAGATAATACCTTTGTATGGCTCTATTAGTTCTGCCATAAGGTTTACAATGGTTTTAGGTGTGTAAAATTCTCCTTTTCCTTTCCCTTCTTTTATGGCAAACTTTCTTAAAAAATATTCATATACACGTCCTATAATATCTTGCTCTTCATCTTCTAAAGTGTTTATCTCATTAATCTTATCTACTAAGGAAGCTAATTTGGTTCTGTCTAAACCTAAGCGAGAAAAATAATTGTCTGGTAATGCACCTTTAAGTGCAGGATTGTTTTTTTCTATAGTATGTAATGCTGTATCAATCTTTAATGCTAAATCATTCTGTTTTGCATTTTTACTGATGTACGTCCAACGTGATATTTCTTCTAAAAAGAATACGTTTTTCATATTGTAGAAATCTTTCATCTCTACATATTTCTCTTTGCCTTCTTCTATCAATTCAGCTTTACGCTCTTCAAATTTATCACTTGCAAACTTTAAGAAAATAAGCCCTAATACTACGTGCTTGTATTCTGATGGGTCAACAGAACCTCTTAATTTATCACACGATTGCCAAAGTGTTTCTTCTATTGATTTTTCTTTTAATTGTTTTTTTGCCATTATTATTTTGTATTATTCTACTAATAATTCTTTTGCACTTACGTTTAAGATTTCTGCAATTTTGTATAAGTCTTCTAAACTAGGTTGTCTTTTGTTTCGAGCATATTCATTAATCGTATTGAAACTCTTTCCTAGCTTGTCAGCAAGCCAAGTTTGACTAATTCCTTTTTCTTTCAAAACTTCCTTTATTCGGTTCATTTTAAACCTATTTATAATTCAACCACTAATCTAAACAAATACATTGAAATATAGTGAGTTTTTACCTTGTATTTTGTTGGGTGGCGGTGGGGAAGGGAAAGCTCTTTTTATTTTGTGAGGCACGAGCAAAATGAAATGTGCTTGACTGAGCGTTGGCTTTTCAGAGCTTGTGGCTAACGTTTTGGCTATGAGCAGTATCCCGAAGGGTATTGCGTATAGGTTATGTTGTAGCCAGTTTTTCTTTATAGTTCTTTTTAAGTGCATCAATAGCAACTTCTCTATTACTCTTCATAAATTCAAGCTCATCAGTTTGTCTCATGATTGGATTGAATTCTCTTAAATTTTGGTCGCTCCAAATTGCTAGATCCACCACTACAGG
>JBGCEI010000211.1:0-5425 GCA_045106295.1 Cyclobacteriaceae bacterium | reverse complement strand
AACTAGTTGAAATGGAAGTAGTTGAAGAATTAGAGAAAAATGGATTCGAAGGATGTCCAGTGATCAAAGGTTCTGCACTTGGAGGTCTTAACGGAGAGCAAAAATGGGTTGACTCTATCAAAGAATTAATGGATGCTGTTGATTCTCATATTCCTCTTCCAGAAAGAGATGTAGATAAGCCGTTCTTGATGCCGGTTGAAGATGTATTCTCAATCACAGGTCGTGGTACTGTAGCAACAGGTAGAGTGGAAAAAGGTATCATTAACACTGGTGATGAAGTTGATATCATCGGTATGGGTGCTGAATCTATGAAGTCTACAATTACTGGAGTAGAGATGTTCCGTAAAATATTAGATGAAGGTAGAGCTGGAGATAATGTAGGTTTACTTTTAAGAGGTGTTGAGAAAGAAGCTATCAAAAGAGGTATGGTAATCTCTAAGGTAGGAACCGTTTCTACTCACACTAAATTTAAAGCTGAAGTTTATGTGCTTTCTAAAGAAGAAGGTGGTAGACATACTCCTTTCTTTAATAAATACCGTCCTCAGTTCTATTTCAGAACAACAGACGTTACAGGTGAGATCAAATTAGCAGATGGTGTTGAGATGGTAATGCCAGGTGATAATGTGACTGTAGAAGTACACATGATCAACGATGTAGCAATGGAAGTAGGATTAAGATTTGCTATTAGAGAAGGTGGTAGAACTGTTGGTGCTGGTCAGGTAACTGAGATAGTAGAATAGTTTTAGCTAATCTAAAGTATCAAAATAATACGATGCGTTTCTGATAATTCAGAAACGCATTTGTTTTCTAAAATAAAGTATCTATCTTTGCACTCCCATTTTGGGGCGTGTAGGAAGAGTTCTCGCAGTTGTGGGATGTTTCTTTAACAAACGAGTGTAGCTCAATTGGTAGAGCGACGGTCTCCAAAACCGTAGGCTGAGGGTTCGATTCCTTCCACTCGTGCATATAATTACTTGTAGCAGTGAATAAACTAGTAAACTACATAAAAGCTTCTTTCGAGGAGTTGACAAAAAGGGTCACATGGCCTACGTATAGTGAATTACAAAGCACTACAGTGTTAGTAGTAGTAGCTACGCTTATTTTCTCTGCAGTGATATTTGGAATGGATAAATTGTTCGACTTACTAGTGGATATAATATACTCATAATGGAAGAACTGAATTGGTATGTAGTCAGAGTTGTTAGTGGACAGGAAAAGAAGGTGAAAACCTATCTTGATAATGATATCACTAGAAATAACTATCAGGCACACATTCCTGAGGTAATGATTCCTATGGAGAAGGTGTATGAAATGAGGAATGGTAAGAAAAAGATTCGAGAAAGAAATTTTTTCCCAGGATACATATTAGTACAAGCTGATATCAACTTTGGGGAGGCAGTACATATTATTAAAAGTACGCCAAGTGTTCTTGGGTTTTTAGGAAGTGGAAGTAGGGCTAGTAAAGACCCTGTTCCATTGAGGCAAGCCGAAGTAAATAGAATATTTGGTAAAGTAGATGAAAGTGAGAGCGAAGAAGTCCTAATGGATACTTCTTACATAGTGGGAGAAGATGTGAAAGTAATGGATGGTCCTTTCAAAGGATTTGACGGAACTGTTCAGGAAGTCTTCGAAGAGAAAAAGAAACTTAACGTAGTAGTTAAAATTTTTGGTAGAAATACGCCTGTAGAATTAAATTACATGCAGGTAGAAAAGCAAGCATAAGATGGCCAAAGAAATAAGTGGATATTTAAAATTACAAATTAGAGGTGGAGCGGCAAATCCGTCACCTCCAGTAGGTCCTGCATTAGGTAGTAAGGGTCTTAACATCATGGACTTCTGTAAGCAGTTCAACGCAAGAACTCAGGATAAGCAAGGTCAGTTGTTACCAGTATTGGTTACAATATTTGCTGATAAGTCTTTTGATTTCGTTATCAAGACTCCTCCTGCAGCAACCTTATTAACTGCAGCAGCTAAGCTGAAAAAAGGATCTGGTGAGCCTAACCTTGTAAAAGTTGGTTCTGTAACTTGGGATCAAGTAAAAGAAATTGCTGAAACGAAAATGCCTGATTTAAATGCATTTAAAATCGAGTCAGCTATGAAAATGGTTGCTGGAACAGCAAGAAGTATGGGAATCACCATTAGTGGTGACGCTCCTTGGGCTTAATTAAATAATTAACAAATGGCTAGATTAACAAAGAATCAAAAAGCTAAAGCTAATATAGCTGATTTAGAAAAAGCATACTCTATTGAAGAAGCTTCTAAATTAGTGAAAGAGCTAACGTTTACTAAGTTTGATGCATCAGTAGATATTGATGTACGTTTAGGAGTAGATCCTAGAAAAGCTGATCAAATGGTAAGAGGAGTAGTTACTCTTCCAAATGGAATAGGTAAGTCTAAAAAAGTTTTGGTACTGTGTTCTCCTGACAAAGAGCAGGAAGCAAAGGATGCAGGTGCTGACTATGTAGGATTAGATGAATACATAGAGAAAATACAAGGTGGATGGTTAGATATTGACGTTATTGTGACTATGCCTTCCGTGATGGCTAAAGTTGGTAAGCTCGGAAGACAGTTAGGACCAAGAGGTCTAATGCCTAATCCTAAGTCTGGTACTGTTACACAAGATGTTGGTAAAGCCGTGAAAGAAATAAAACTCGGTAAAATCGACTTTAAGGTAGACAAGTTTGGGATTATTCATGCTTCCATCGGTAGAGCGTCTTTTTCTCCGGAAAAATTAGCGCAAAACGCTGACGAATTTATCCAAACTGTATCTAAACTTAAGCCTGCTTCAGCAAAAGGTACTTACTTCAAGAGTATAAACTTGTCGAGTACAATGAGCCAAGCAGTTACAATAGATAAAAATTCTATATCTGGATTATGATAAGAGAAAAGAAAGCTCAGATAATAGATGAATTATCAGATAAGTTATCTAACGTAAGCTTCTTTTATTTAGCTGATGCATCAGGTCTTACTGTTGCTGAAATAAATAAATTTAGAGGAATATGTTATGAAAAAGGTTTGGAATACAAAGTGTACAAAAATACATTAGTACGAAAAGCTTTAGAAAAACAAGAAGGTGACTATTCTGAACTGTATGACGTATTGAAAGGAACTACGGGTATTATCTTCTCTCCGGAGGCTGGTAACTTACCTGCAAAGGCTATCAAGGAATACAGAACAGGTAGTGATAAACCAATCTTGAAAGCAGCTTCTATTGATGGAGATTTTTTTATTGGCGACGAACATTTGAAGTCACTAGCTGAATTGAAATCTAAAGCTGAACTTATCGGTGAGATCATTGGATTGCTTCAATCCCCTGCTAAGAATGTTATCTCTGGCCTACAAGGTGGAGGGAACAAACTATCAGGTATCTTGAAGACATTATCAGAAAGAGCATAACAAGTAAAATAAAGTTTTAATTAATAAATAATAAGTAAAATGGCTGATCTTAAAAAATTTGCAGACGAGTTAGTAAACCTTACAGTAAAAGAGGTAAACGAGTTAGCTGATATCTTAAAAGACGAATATGGTATCGAACCAGCAGCAGCAGCAGCACCAGTAATGGTAGCAGGCGGTGGCGGTGACGCTGGAGCAGCAGAAGAAAAATCTGAATTTGATGTAATTCTTAAAGCAGCAGGTGGTGCTAAATTAGCAGTAGTTAAATTAGTGAAAGAATTAACTGGTCTTGGCTTGAAAGAAGCTAAAGAAATAGTTGATGGAGCTCCTAAAGCTATCAAAGAAGGAATTGCTAAAGACGAAGCAGAAGCACTTAAAGCTCAATTAGAAGAAGCTGGTGCTGAAGTTGAGCTTAAGTAAGTTCACTTTAGTTCTTCTTGTAAGAACTAAATAAGCATTCAATAGACCTGGAATTTATTTCAGGTCTATTTGGCGTTTATCGCCAAAAACAAAAAGTCTACGATCTTTTAACAAAAAATTTATTGCCTTGGCTGCATTAAAGAATAAGCGTCATAATTTCGCTTCCACTACTCGAGTTCTTGAATACCCTGATTTTTTGGATGTTCAATTAGAGTCTTTCCAGAAATTTTTTCAAATAGAAACATCTCCAGAGAGGAGAGATAATGAAGGTCTTTTTAAAGTATTTAATGAGAACTTCCCAATCTCTGATTCAAGAGACTGTTTCGTATTAGATTTTATAGACTACTCTGTAGATCCTCCAAAATATTCTGTAAGGGAATGTGTTGAAAGAGGACTTACGTACTCTGTTCCTCTAAAAGTAAAACTTCGTTTGATCTGTAATGATGACGATAACGAAGATTTTGAAACAATAGAACAAGAAGTGTTCTTAGGGAATATCCCTTACATGACTAAAAAAGGTTCTTTTGTTGTCAACGGAGCTGAACGTGTTATTGTATCCCAGTTACACCGTTCACCAGGAGTATTCTTTGCACAAAGTAAACATACAAATGGTACTCAGTTATATTCTGCTAGAATTATTCCTTTTAAAGGATCATGGATAGAATTTGCAACTGATGTAAATAATGTCATGTATGCTTACATTGACCGTAAGAAGAAGTTTCCTGTAACTACTTTATTACGTGCTATTGGTTATGGATCAGATAAAGATATTTTAGATTTATTTGGTTTATCTGAAGAAGTAAAAGCAGATAAAAAAACATTAAAAAAGTCTATTGGTAGAAAGCTTGCTGCTCGTGTGTTAAAAACATGGACGGAAGATTTCGTAGATGAAGATACTGGAGAAGTAGTATCTATTGATACAAATGAGATTTTATTAGAAAGAGATTCAGTTATTACTGAAGAGGACATAGATGTTATCGTAGACTCTGGTTCAAAGTCAGTAATTCTACATAGAGTAGATGCTAATATCTCTGACTATACGATCGTTTACAATACATTAAATAAGGATAATTCTAACTCTGAAAAAGAGGCTGTTGAGCAAATTTATCGTCAGTTAAGAAACACTGAAGCACCAGATGAGCAAACAGCTAGAGAGATTATTCATAATTTATTTTTTAGTGATAAGCGTTATGATTTAGGAGAAGTTGGTCGTTATAGAATCAATAAGAAACTAGGTCTTGATATTGCTTTCGATAAGAAAGTGTTAACTAACGAAGATATTATTGAAATCGTTAAGTACTTGATTGGTCTTATCAACTCAAAAGCGGTAGTTGATGATATTGACCACTTAAGCAATAGAAGAGTAAGAACAGTAGGTGAGCAATTATATTCTCAATTTGGTGTTGGTTTAGCTAGAATGGCTAGAACAATCAAAGAGCGTATGAATGTAAGGGACAATGAAGACTTTAAGCCAGTTGATTTGATCAATGCTAGAACGCTTTCTTCAGTTATTAATACTTTCTTTGGTACGAACCAATTATCTCAATTCATGGATCAAACGAATCCATTATCAGAGATAACTCACAAACGAAGAATGTCTGCTTTAGGTCCA
>JBGCEI010000210.1:0-14339 GCA_045106295.1 Cyclobacteriaceae bacterium | reverse complement strand
GTTTATTATTCTTTTCATCGTGTAAGGAAAAAACAAAGGCCCCCTCTTTTTATTATTTTGAATTATTGAGTCTAGAAGGGAATACAGTAGCCTTTGGAGAAGACATCAAACTAAAAGTAAATCTACTGAATGCTTCAGAAGAAGATGTAGCGTCGTATAAGGTTTTTGTAGATAATAAATTAGCTGAAGCTGAAGTAAAACAAAGTAGTATAACTATCCCTACTAGTACGCTTCAATTAGGAGTAAAAAAAGTTTATTTGAAAGCTACTTTTACAGATGAAAAGACGCTTACAAAGAGTAGGAATATTACGATTTTGTCAGATAGATCTCCTCAAAAATTGTCGTATACTATTGTTAATGTATTTCCTCATGATAAAAAATCTTACACACAGGGTTTAGAGTTTTCTAATGATGTATTATATGAAAGTGCAGGGAAATACGGTGTTTCGTCATTGCGTAAGACTGATTTTAGAACGGCTAAGGTTTTGCAGTCTATTCCACTTTCTAAAAATTACTTTGGTGAAGGGATTACTTTTTTTAATGATCTCATTTATCAGTTAACTTGGAGAGAAATGACCTGTTTTGTTTACAATAAGTCAGACTTTAGTCTATTGAAAACCTTTCAATACCCGAAAAGAATTCAAGGATGGGGGATTTGTTCCTCCAGAGATGAATTGATTATGTCAGATGGGACAGAATATTTGCATATAATGAATCCATCCAACTTTTCAGAAAAAAGAACGGTACAAGTCTATGATGATAAAGGACCTATTCAGTTATTAAATGAATTAGAATATGTGAACGGAAACATCTTTGCAAATGTTTATACGACAGATTCTATTGTTGTGATTAACCCTAAATTGGGTAGAGTAGAAGGTGTTCTTGATTTAAGTCGATTATTAAAACCAGAGGATATGCATTCAGAAATAGATGTGTTAAATGGTATTGCTTATCATAAAAAACGAGGTACTTACTTTGTAACTGGTAAGAATTGGCCAAAAATGTATGAGTTGAAAATAGATTAGATGTTAAGATTATAAGACTTTGAGATATTAGATTTCAACGTTGTTGAGTCAATTATGCCCAAATTTTAAAACTAAGATCTCATTTCTTGATACTAACTACTTGATACCAGATACTACTTTAAGCATATGAAACGTACACTTGTTCTTTTTATAATCATTCAACCTGTACTAGTATGTAGAGCAGAGACTTCTGTTTTAGACTCTACTGTAGTCTCTTTATTTGAGATTGCCAAAAAGCAAGTAATTGAAGGTAAATACAGTATTGCTAATCAAACTTTTTTAACGTTGATGCGACCAAATAAATTAATGCCAGATGAGCTTACTTATTATTTTGGTAAAAGCTTATATCATACTAAATACCCTGCTAAAGCGACTGCTTTTTTAGAAAAATACTTGGAATTAAAAGGTGATTCAGCGACTTTTTATAAGGAAACGTTGAGTATGCTAAAAGCGTTAGGGCATCCTGTTATTGAACCCCAGGACACTGTTTATAAAGAAAAAACGAAAGAGCAAATTGAATTAGTTAAATGTATGGAGTCAGAATCAGTAGTGTGCCCTGTTTGTAAAGGTTCACATACACTAACCTCTTCGGCTTCTTTTGGTGCTGCATTTAGAGTATGTAACTATTGTGATGAACGAGGACTTATGCCTTGTGAGCATTACAAACGTTTTGTAGAAGAAGGTGTACTGTTAGAATATACAGAAGAATAGTAGTTGTGCCTTTTTTTCAATTAACAGAAGAACTCGTTTTTCCCCCCGTACATTTATCAGAAAGCGATGGGCTATTGGCCGTAGGAGGAGACTTATCGGTTGAAAGGCTTACGCTAGCGTATACAAACGGTATTTTTCCTTGGTTCAATGAAGGAGAGCCTATTCTGTGGTGGACTCCAGACCCTAGATTGGTCTTATTCCCCAATAAAATATATGTTTCTAAAAGCATGAGGCGTTGGATGAATAAGAAGATGCATACGGTTAGTTATAATCAACAGTTTAGACAAGTAATAACCGCCTGTAAACAACAGCCGAGAGAAGGGCAAGAAGGTACTTGGATTACACCAGAAATGATTGAAGCCTATTGTGAATTACACAACGCAGGTAAAGCACTTTCTGTTGAAGTATGGAATGCCAATAAAGAGCTAGTAGGAGGGATGTATGGTGTGTTATTAGACAAAGTCTTTTTTGGTGAGTCCATGTTTAGTATGGAAACAAATACATCTAAACTGGCCCTTATTTCTTTATGTGAAACACTTATTTCAGAAGGAGTGGAGTTAATAGACTGTCAAGTTCATTCAGAACATTTAAGTTCTTTAGGAGCAGAGTTAATGACAAGAAAAGAATTTTTAACATTATTAAATAAGCTGATCTGTTGTTAGAAAAAGGCTAATTATGTAAATTGTGAATTAAGTTTAACCGTAAAAAAGGGAAGATGTCAAAGAAAGAAGCAATAAAAGCTAAAATAATAGAGAAAAAAGTAGTTAAGGTTAAAAAATCGATCACTAAAACGAATAACTTATTAGGAAAATTAGGCGATAAATTAAAAAGTGAAGAGAGAGTTCTAAAATCGTTAGCTAAGGATAAAAAGGTTAAAAAATCAAAATTTGCTAGACAAACTAAATTAGTCAGTAAGTTGGAGGCTAAAATAAAAAAGGTAAAGTCTCTTAAAAAAGAAAAGAAAAAGAAGCTAGAAATATTAAACAGTAAATTAGGCTCAAAATCAACTGTGGAAGCTACTCCCTCAGTTAATAAAGTAGAGAAAGTAGCACCTAAGAAAACAACTAATAAAAAGATAGTTCCAGTTAAAAAAACAGCAACTAAGAGAAAAACTAGAGCAACAAATACAAGCTCTGATTTTGGTTTTAAAGAAGCAATAGCAAAAATAAGAACGTTAACGACAGTTTCTGCTATCGATAAATTTACAGAAGGGGAGAAACGAGCTACCGTATTAACAGCAATTAAAGGAAGGAAAAATAGAGTGAAAAAGTAGTTAGAAACTCTAAATGATACCTTTCTTGACACTATCCAAAAGCGTTAAGTTTGTTATTTCCATAATACTTCATCATTTTTTATTGGTTTATAATCAATGATTTGTGAATTGGTTAATCCAGATCTATCATACCCGGTTACTTCGAAAAGTAGTTCAAAGCTTGAACTTAAGGTATCGTAGATAAAGTTGTTTTCAGAAACTTCTTTAGCTATTCGCTCAATACTAGTATCTGTAAAACCAGAAATGATAATGATTTTGTTATCGTCTATACCATTCACACGAGATAGCATGCCATAGTCTGTATGGTTTTTAGCAGCATCTCCAGCTATTTCAAGTGTATCCTTACCGTTTGTCATTTTTACATAGTTGGTTTTGTAGCCATTTTTTATTCTAGGAATAAACCTGTAATTAGATACTCTAAAGTACCTATCGAGTTCATACATTGTTTTAAATATCCCAATAAAAATGATATTGTATTCTTTTAAGTCATTAAAAGTAAGGTCGGAACCCATTCGAAAAAAAATAGGTTTATCAATTTGTTTCAAGATGGGGCTAAGGTTGTAAATACTTAATGCGTGGAGCTTTTGTAAATGATGGTCTTTAATTAGTGTTGCTTTAATGTTTTCAGTGTTCTGAAAAGCTTTTTTAAATTCTTCTTTAGAGTTAACGCTATAATCCCTAACAAACAAATCTTTTTTAAAAATAGAATCACGGCGACTATACATGAAAGGGTCACCAAAAACGACTAAAGTAGACTTGTTATTATGACTGAAGGAGGTTGTAAGTAAGTTGCTTTGAGCGATGGGTTTATCAGTTTTTTCTGATAACAAAAAGTAAGTCGTTACCACTACTAAGAGAACATATGGTAGTCCTGTAAGTAGTTGCTTTACTGACTTTTTATTCAGCCTATTCTTTTTTTCTTCGATAATTACTTCGTAAGAGCCTTTTTCAATAGATAAGATAATTTTATCATTTTTCCCGTCTGTGAGGTAATATTCCTTGAGTTTTTTCCTGATAGAAGAAACGGCTACTCTAACAAAAGTTGTGTCATGCAATTCTATCTCAGTATTCGTTTTTTTAAAAAATTCAATGGCTATAGTCGATTCTTTTGGAATCGTTTCTTTTAACGTACAAGAAATGAGATAGTCCAATAGACCTTTGAGTTTCTTGTTTTTCTCAAAAGGCTTACTGATATTTATTTTTTCTTTGTAGGAATTGATCTCATTAAGACCTATCTGTTTCATGCTTACAATAAAATTAAAAAAAAAGTGAATCTAAAAAATCAACTTACCGTAAGATACAGTAAAATACTTATATTTTAAGCTAAAAAAATTAAAATTGTAGTTCTTTAAAATTCTAGAATGATGAAATATATCTTAATCTATTTTTTTGCAACTTTAATGCTTTCCTGCTCTTCTCTTCCAGAGATGCCAGAGGATGTTGAATCAGCATATGATAAATTGGAAGAAGTAGATTATAATATTCATGTAAAACCTATTCTTTCTGAAAACTGTTTTCATTGTCATGGAAACGATGCTGGAAATATAAAAGCAGGCTTAGTTCTCCATACAAAAGATAGTGCTTATGCAGAGTTGAAAGAAAGCCCAGGTAAATATGCCATTGTTTCAGGTAACGCATCTAAAAGTGAAATGGTAGCAAGAGTATTGTCTTTTGAAGAAAATTACATGATGCCTACTCCAGAATCACACTTGAAATTAACAGCTAAACAAAAAGCAGTTTTAATTAAATGGATTGAGCAAGGAGCAGAATATAAAAAGCATTGGGCGTTTGAACAACCAAAAAAATCTCGAACCCCTTCAGTTGATAATGATGGTTGGGTAACTAATGACATTGATCGTTTTATTCTAAGTAAACTCGAAAAGAAAGGTTTAATACCATCTGAGCAAGTGGGTAAAGAAATATTAATTAGAAGGTTGTCGTTTGCACTAAGAGGTATACCTCCAACATTGGAAGAAGTAGATGCATACGTAAATAACTCATCTGAGTCTGCGTATGAAGAATTAGTAGATCAATTCTTAGCTTCTAAACATTATGGCGAACGAATGGCTATATACTGGCTTGAACTTGCTAGATATGCAGATAGCGATGGCTATTTAGACGATAAAATGAGAAATGTTTCTCCATGGAGAGACTGGATAATAAATGCTTTCAATAGCAATATGTCTTACAAAGATTTTGTGACTTGGCAAGTAGCAGGTGATTTGATTCCAAATAAGTCAAAAGAATCTATTTTGGCGACAGCCTTCAATAGATTACATAAGAAAAACTCAGAGGCAGGAATTATTTTCGAAGAATTTCGTACAGAATATGTGGCAGACAGAGCGAATACTTTCTCCAAGGCTTTTTTAGCTATGTCATTCGAATGTGCTAGATGCCACGACCACAAATATGATCCGATAAGTCAGAAAAACTATTACCAACTATATAGCTTTTTCAACAGTACCAATGAGCACGGGTCTGCTATGTATGGACCACGAATTACACCTGGACCTACAATGCTATTGACTGATGGAGAACAGGATGAAATATTAGATTTCTTAAATGAAGAAACTAATAAAACCAAAAAAGAACTAGATGCTTTTAAAGCTAAATTTATTATTGAAACTACAAATCAAAACCAGATTAAAGAGGATATTCAAAATGAATTAAATAAAAACTTAGAGTTGGAATTTGTTTTTGATAAACCTATCAAAAACGGAAAAATTCATCCAAAAAATAAGACGAGTTATCATTTAGAATCTAAAGCTGTAGACTATTCTTACCTTGGCGGAAAAAAAGCACTGAAGATAAATGATTATGGTTTTGTTGACTTAAAGTACAATAAGAACCAAATAGTAGAAAAAGACTCGATTAAGCTAAAGCATAACGTATGTTTTAGTTATGAGCGAACAGATTCTTATACGATCAATATGACGATTAGAGTAAGTGAATTGATAGAAAAGGGAGTTTTATTTATGAATAAGCATCGCTTGAGATATGGAAATAAAGGATATTCTTTACATCTTGATTCGAATAGGGTAAAAGTAATTATTGCCCATAACTGGCCTAACAACGCTATTGAAGTAAAAACAACAGAGCCACTTCCGCTAGACAAATGGATAAATATTTCCATGACCTATGATGGTAGTTCTAGTGCTAAAGGAGTAAACATATATTTCAATGACCAGAAGCAAGAAAAAAATACGCTTATCGATAATTTATATAGAACTATAAGCTTTGAAAATAATATTCACATCCTAGTAAAACAAAAATTCATGTTTGGATATGAGCACTTGTCAAGCCCGGCTGTAGGTTTGCATATTCATGATTTCAGGCTGTACAGTAAAGCACTTACTCCGCTAGAAATAAGAGTATCTAATGGAGAACAATCTGATTATTCTGATAAAACATTAGTAAATGAATTTTATGCTTCTGTTAACGATGACTATCTCCAAAAAAGAAAAGAGTATAAGAAACTTTCTGATAGTTTGAATAATATTATGTCTACTACTTCTGAAATAATGGTATTAGGTGATTTACCAAAGCCAAGAAAGTCATATATATTGGACAGAGGTGTGTATGATAATTATGGAGAAGAAGTACACCCAGAAGAAGTAGCAGAAAGTATTTTAGAATACGATGAAAATACATTGCCTCAAAATAGATTAGGGCTTACCCAATGGCTTTTTGATTCACAAAACCCTTTGACATCAAGAGTGTTTGTCAATAGAATTTGGCAAATGCATTTTGGAACGGGTTTAGTGAAAACATCAGATGATTTTGGAAGTCAGGGGAAAACTCCTTCACATCCTAAGTTATTAGACAATTTAGCACTACTATTTGTTGAATCAGGTTGGGACATAAAAGCCTTACATAAGAAGATAGTAATGTCATCTACGTTTAAACAATCTTCAAAAATAACTAAAGAGTACTTAGATAAAGACCCAGAAAACATTCTACTAGCTCGATTTCCAAGGCGAAGAATGCCAGCAGAAATGATTAGAGATAATGCCTTGGTAATGAGTGGTCTTTTGATTGATAAAAAAGGAGGTAAGAGTGTTTATCCTTATCAACCCGCAGGACTTTGGGATGAGGTATCTAATAAGAGTTGGAGATATCGATATAAAGACCCTAAAGATGCAGAGTTGTATCGAAAAAGTATTTATACTGTATTTAAACGAACGACACCTCCTCCTTCTATGATGATTTTTGATGCCTCCGATAGAAGTCAATGTGAAGTACAAAGAAGACCTACAAGTACACCACTTCAATCTTTGGTATTGCTTAATGATCCCCAGTTTATTGAAGCATCAAGAGTTTTAGCAGAAAAGGTAATTGAAAATAATAGAAATACAGAGTCACGTATCACCTATTTATTCAAATCAATAATAGGGAGTTCTCCAAGTGAGAAAGAAACTAATATTGCAAAGAGTTTATATGATAAAATGAAAACAAAATATACTGAAGATGTGGCTGCTGCAGAAGCACTAGTAAGTATTGGAGAGAAAAAGCGGAATCAAAGTATTGATTCTATTGAATTAGCTGCTTTAACTGTAGTGGCTAACTCATTATTGAATACTTCAGAAGGGTTCACAATAAAATAAGAAAAGTATGAACGAAGAAATAAGAAAAGAGTTTGCAAAGCAAACCAGAAGAGATTTTTTTAAGAATACGGCTATGGGGTTTGGTTCTTTGGCGATGGCCAATATGATGAACCCTATCAAAGCATTAGGGAAAACATCTGAAATTAATCCTTTAAATGGTGTTCTGGGTGCTCCACATTTCGCTCCTAAAGCCAAAAGAGTGATTTACCTTCACATGGCTGGAGCTCCTTCTCAGATAGAATTGTTTGACTACAAACCTGAATTAAATAAGCGTTTTGGTCAAGAAATCCCAGATAGTGTAAGAGGTAAAGAAAGAAATTCTGGTATGGTGGCTAATCAGTCATCTTTTCCATTGGTTGGATCTCCTTGGGATTTTAAAAAATATGGCAAAAGTGGAATTGAAATAAGTGATTTGCTTCCTCATATGGGAAAAGTAGCAGATGAACTTTGTGTGATAAAATCAATGCATACCGACCATGTTAATCATGAACCTGCCATTATGTTTATGCAAACAGGGTCTCAAATTAGCGGCAGACCTTCTATTGGTTCATGGGTAAATTATGGATTAGGGACAGATAATGAAAACTTGCCCTCTTTTGTTGTGATGATATCGAAAGGAGCAGGAGGACAAGGCTTAAACTCTAATGCGTGGGGAGCAGGTTTCTTACCTTCGCATCATCAAGGCGTGCAGTTTAGATCAGGAAAAGAGCCTGTGTTGTACTTAAATAATCCACATGGAATAGATCAAAAGAGTAGGAGAGAGGCTTTAAATCACATCAAAGAATTAAATAACTCGTATCTTGATTTTTGGGGTGATCCAGAAATTCAATCTAAAATAGCTGCCTATGAAATGGCCTATAAAATGCAAACTTCTGTCCCAGAGGTCACAGATACTTCCAAAGAGCCTGATTATATCTATGACATGTATGGTGATGATGCAAAGAAGCCAGGTACTTTTGCGTCCAACTGTTTATTAGCAAGAAAACTAGCTGAGAAAGATGTTAAGTTTATTCAACTCTATCATGTTGGTTGGGATCACCATGGAGGGTTACCTAAATTAATTCCTAATATGGCAAAAAGTATTGATCAACCAATCTCAGCATTAATCAAAGATTTAAAACAGAGAGGGTTGCTTGAAGATACTTTGGTAGTTTGGGGAGGAGAATTTGGAAGAACAGCCTTTTCACAAGGTAGATTAGAAAGAAATGATTATGGTAGAGACCATCATCCTGGTTGTTTTAGTATGTTTATGGCGGGTGCTGGAGTTAAAAAGGGAATGACTTATGGGCAAACAGATGATTTTAGTTATAGTGTTACTGAAAACCCTGTTCATGTTCATGATTTCCAAGCTACATTGATGCACTTAATAGGAATAGATCACGAACGGCTGACTTATCGTTATCAGGGAAGGAAATTTAGACTGACCGATGTTCATGGGCATGTAGTAAAAGATATTTTAACATAATGCCTGCGTAAGGGATAGAAGCGACATCCTTTTTGTCTTTAAAAGGCAAAAAGATATAGCAGATAGCCCGACCTGAAAGCTTACGCCCTAAAATAAAAAGTAGAACTAACTCTAATAAAAAAAATGTACAGAAGAGATTTCATTAAAACATCAGGCTTAGCATTGGGAGCAACAACAGTTCCTTTGTTTTATATCAATAAAGGTATTGCAAAGTCAAAAAGTGAAGTTATTGTTGGGCATGGCGATTTTAAATATAAAGTGCATAAAAATTGGGGAATTCAAGACCCGTCAAAATTTCCAGTAAAAGATTGTCATGAAATGGTCATGGACTCAAAAGGAAGACTTATCTTATTAACGAATGAGCCTAAAAATAATGTATTGATTTATGATAAGTCAGGTAAGGTATTAGATAGTTGGACTTTAGATTTAAAAGGAGCTCATGGTTTAACAATTAATGACGAAGGAGGACAAGAATTTTTATACATCGCTGATACCAGAGGTAAAGTAGTAAAAGCTGATCTTAAAGGAAAGTTGGTAATGGAGCTAGCCCACCCTGCTAAAGTTGGGACGTATACAGAATGTAATAAATATAATCCTACCGAAACGGCTATTGCTCCCAATGGAGATATTTATATAGCTGATGGCTATGGTTCGCAATGGATTTTACATTTTGATAGTAAAGGAAATTTTATTAAAAAATTTGGGGGAGGAGGTTCTGCAGAAGGTAAATTTTTACAAGCACATGGAGTAACATTAGATACAAGGGATAAAAATAGCCCCACACTTTTGTGTACAGCAAGAAAGAAAAATGCATTCAAACGCTATTCTTTAGAAGGTGAATTTTTAGAAACAATCTATTTACCAGGAGCTTTTTTGAGTAGAGCAGTAATAGATGGAGATAATATTTATTCTGGAGTTTGTTTTTCTAGTAACGTTAAATACAATTTGCCTTTTAACTCAGGTTTTGTAACTATTTTGGATAAAGAGAATAAAGTAGTTTCTAACCCAGGAGGTACTAAGCCTACCTACAAAAAAGGGAAGCTACAAACCATGATTCAGGAAGATAATACATTTGTCCACTGCCATGATGTATGTGTAGATGAAGATAAAAATTTATATGTTTGTCAGTGGAACGCTAACAAGACTTATCCCGTAAAACTAGAAAGAGTATAATTTGATTGAATATTTATGGATTTAATAAAGTTTTTTGGAAGATTTCATATTTTAGTTCTTCACTTGCCTATTGGTATATTGATGATTGCAGCCATTATGCTGGTTATTGATAAAGTAAAGCTTAAGCAACTTGAACCTTTAAACCCAATTTTTAAATCCATCCCATTTTTAATGGCGGCGGGCTTTATATTCGCAGTGAAAGCATGTGCGTTGGGTTATTTATTATCTATTGATGGTGGTTATAATCCTGAAGCTATTAATGCTCACTTTTATGCAGGTGTTTCTCTAGCCATACTTAGTGGGGTTTTTGCCTATATAGCTTATTACCAAAAAGGCTTGTTTTCAAAAATATCGTTACCAATTGCGGCTATTTTGTTCGGTCTAATTACAGTTACAGGGCATTTAGGAGGTAATTTGACGCATGGTGAGACCTATCTTTTTGAATACGGACATAATTTTGTAAAAAAAGCAGGAGGTATTGAAATAGAGTCTAAAAAAAGAGTTATTACCTCTTTAGAAGATGCTCAGATTTATCCAGATGTAATTGCTCCGATCATTAAAAAAACATGTATCTCATGCCATAGTGGGAGTAAGCAAAAAGGAGAGCTGTCTATGACAACTTTCGAGGCAATTTTAAAAGGAGGTAAGCATGGCCCTTCAATTGTAGCAGGTGATTTGGATAAAAGTGAGCTGTATAAACGGATTACGCTAGATCATGGGGATGAAGAGTTTATGCCTACTGACGGGAAAAAGCCATTAGAAGAGGGGGAGGTAGAAGTTATTAAATTTTGGATAGAGTCTGGAACTCAAAACGAAGTAAGTGTAGCTTCTCTAAGTCCAAGTGCAGCACTAAACGGTATTATATCTGCAATGTTAAATTTGGATGGTTCGGCAAAAGAATCAAGTTCTGATGTAGTAAACGTTAACTATGACCTAAATGCAATTCAAAATTTACAAAGTGTTGGCTTTATGGTGAAAAGGATAGCACAAAATACGGATAAACTAGATGTTAATTATACTTCTTTATCTCCATTAGATAAAGAAAATCTTAAGTATCTTCTTCCGTTAAAAGGTTACATAGCTAGGCTTTCTTTAGTAGATATGGGGTTAGCTAATCAAGATTTGGAAATAATAAACCAATTAAGTGAGTTAGTTTATTTGAAATTAAATAATAACCAATTAGACGATAATGGAGTAATAGCGCTTTACACCTTAGGTAAACTTAAAACGTTGGTTATAAGAAATACTAACATATCAAAAAAGGGAGTCGGTTTACTAACTTCTAAGTTGGAGGTTGATCATATATATAACTAGAAGAGTATTACAATACCCTGAACTACCTAAATCCGCTACTGTTTTTGACAATTTCCTGTGAGAAAACTGTATTCAACCGTTAAAACTTAACTAAACGGCATTGAGTTCGGGTTTAATGTGTCTAGAGTTGATCTAAAACAAAAAAAGCTAAACCCTTTCGAGTTTAGCTTTTCAATTTGATTAAGAATTTTATTCCTTAAATCGAAGACATATCAAATGTTTCCATAAAGGCAGTAGTAAACTTACCAGATCTAAATTTAGGATCATCCATCAACTTAATATGGAAAGGAATAGTTGTTTTTATTCCGTCGATGTAGAACTCTTGTAAAGCTCTCTTCATACGATCTATTGCTTCTTTACGAGTAGCAGCAGTTACAATTACTTTTGCAATCATAGAGTCGTAATGAGGAGGAATAGTATATCCTGCATACACATGCGTGTCCACACGTACACCAGGTCCACCTGGTAAATTCAATGAAGTGATTTTCCCTGGAGAAGGTCTAAAGTCATTTCGAGCATCTTCTGCATTGATTCTACATTCTATTGAATGTGCTGAAGGGAAATGGTCTTTTCCATCTATTTTGTTGCCCGCAGCAGCTAATATTTGCTCTTTTATTAAGTCAGAGTTCGTTACTTGTTCTGTAATAGGATGCTCTACTTGGATACGAGTGTTCATTTCCATAAAGTAGAAGTCATTGTGCTTGTCTACTAAGAATTCAATGGTTCCTGCACCTTCGTATTTAATCGCTTTCGCTCCTTTTTTAGCAGCTTCTCCCATTTTCTTACGGATTTTGTCCGTAATGATAGGAGACGGTGTTTCTTCGATTAGTTTCTGATGTCTACGTTGGATACTACAGTCTCTTTCAGAATAGTGAGAAGCATTTCCAAACTTATCTCCAATTAATTGAATTTCGATATGTCTTGGCTCCTCAATAAATTTCTCCAAGTACATTCCTGCATTACCAAAAGCAGCTTCTGCTTCCTGACGAGCAGAATCCCATCCTTTTTTGAATTCGTCGTCGTTAAATACAACTCGCATTCCTCTACCACCACCACCGGCTGTTGCTTTTAGAATTACAGGGTAACCTATTTTATTAGCTAGTTTCACTCCAGATTTCCAGTCTTCTAGTAATCCTTCCGATCCTGGGATTGTAGGGACACCAGCTTTTTTCATGGTAGATTTGGCTGTTGCTTTGTCTCCCATACCATTAATCATATCTGCCGAAGCGCCTATAAATTTAATGTTGTAGTCTTGGCATACTTGTGAAAATTCAGCATTTTCAGATAGAAACCCATATCCTGGATGAATAGCATCCGCATTAGTGATTTCTGCTGCTGCAATAATTTTAGGAATACTTAAGTAAGAATCTTTTCCTGCTGGAGGTCCAATGCAAACTGCTTCGTTAGCAAATTTTACATGTAAACTATCTTTATCAGCAGTAGAATAAACGGCAACCGTTTTTATTCCCATTTCTCTACAGGCACGAATTACTCTAAGGGCAATTTCTCCTCTATTGGCTATTAATATTTTTTTAAACATTAGATTGTTTTATTGATGGAATCAAAAAATACCTGACGTAAACGCAGAGTTTAAGACGGGTCAACAATAAATAAAGGCTGATCAAACTCTACTGCGTAGAATCATCCACTAAAATATCTATAATAGTACCAGAAACTTCAGACTCTATTTCATTGAACAATTTCATCGCTTCAATGATACAAAGTGTATCTCCTTTTTTCACTTTAGAACCAATTTCAACATAAACTGGTGTTTCAGGATTTGCTGAACGGTAGAATGTTCCAATCATTGGAGACTTAACTTCTGTTCCCGAAGCCGCAGGTTTAGCTGCTGGAGCCGCTGCTTCAGCAGGAGCTGCCGCTACTGGAATAGCTGCCGGAGCTGCAATAGGCAAAGGAGCAGCAGAAAGAGCCGGAGCTGTTGCTGTTACTACATCGCCTGTACGTTTTGTAGACAATTTAATCTCTTCCGTTTCAATATTTACTTCTTGTAAACCAGATTTTACGATGTGGTCTAGTAAGCTTTTTACGTCTTTGATATTCATAATTGTGTTAGGTTAAAATTATTTAGATGATTTTACTCGTTCACCGTACGACATTGTACGAGTGTCCACTTTAATTATTTCTCCGTTGTTGATAAACAAGGGTACTCTTATTTCAGCTCCTGTTTCAACTGTGGCAGGCTTAAAGGTATTGGTTGCCGTGTCTCCTTTTATTCCAGGTTCTGTGTATGTAATCTCCAATGTTACATAAGCAGGCAACTCACACGAAAGTGGAGTTTCTGTTTCTGCATGAAATAGTACACTTACCTCTTGTCCTTCTTTTAAAAGGGTAGGAGCATTAATCATTTTTTCCTCTATCGGTATTTGTTCGTATGTACTGGTATCCATAAAGTGGTACCCAATATCGTCTTTGAATAAAAACTGATGCGTGCGATTCTCTACACGAGCAGTAGTTACTTTTACCCCTGCATTAAAGGTATTGTCTATTACCTTACCTGTTTTAATGTTTTTAAGCTTTGTTCTCACAAAAGCAGGTCCTTTACCCGGTTTTACGTGTTGGAATTCAGTGATGACGTATAAGTCATTGTTGTACTCCAAACAAAGTCCGTTTTTGAAATCTGAAGTTGATGCCATAGGTTAACCTAAAAATTAAGGACGCTAATTTAAGTAAATACCTAGAGAACGACCAAGGGTTTTTGTCTTAAATTACCTTTCTTGTTCGAATATGTTACTCTATTGTTTTAAAAACAGTAC
>JBGCEI010000209.1:0-18738 GCA_045106295.1 Cyclobacteriaceae bacterium | reverse complement strand
CTTCATAGTTTCCACCCGCAGTTAACATGTAATATCCATTCTCTCCATGACTTTCTATGTTTGGTAAAATTTTTAATAAATTTGTTGTTGCTTTTTCCTTAAGTCTATCTATTTCAATATCATACTCTTTTATATTATCTTTGATTAAATAACTAATTGAATGTTCAAAGTCTTGCGCATAAAAGATGTATAGTTCACTATTATACTTTTCATACACATGTTCTTTTTTATCATTTAGTTGAATTTTTTTAATTCCTCTATATATCTCCTATCCTTAATATTTGGAATTATTTGATCATTTGAAAATTTTGGTGTTGGTTGATATAGAGTTAAAGTTGATTGAATATATCTATTAATAACTTCATTTTTATTATTCTCTTTTCTTTCATATTCTGAATATGCATTGTCTAGGTAATGAGTTAAGTCTTCACCATTGTATTTAGTTTTAATTTCTAACTCTTTAAAATTTACCAATTTCAATCCTTTTACCTCCTTTTGTAATTTTTTGAGATATAGTTTAGTGAATTTCAATTCAGAGTTAGTTTGTCCAAAAAGTCTAAACATACTTGGTGTAGTTAATATTGATAGTTTAATAAAAGTTATGATTATTATTTTCATGAGAGATAAAAACAAAACAGCAAGTTTACTTAATATATACTTTGTTTAGTGTGTCACACTAATCTACCAAATTCTCCACCCCTTTAAAAACTTTGGTCTCTACAAATACACAGTTTTTGAATTAACAACCGTATCTTCACGTTTTCATTTTAATTCACTTACTATGAACTTAGTTTCCATCTGCGAACAGGCAATTGATATTACGAAAGAAGCGGGCAAGTTTATTGCCAAAGAAAGAGAGAATTTCGACAGTTCTCGTATCGAATTCAAAGGGTCACATACTAATATGGTATCCTATGTAGATCAAGAAGCAGAGAAGATATTAGTAAAAGGATTAAAGAAAATATTTCCAGAAGCAGGATTTATTACCGAAGAGGAAACGGAAACCATCAAAGGAGAACGCTACAACTGGATCATCGATCCGTTGGATGGGACAACCAATTTTTTGCATAATATTCCTTGCTATTGCGTAAGCGTAGCACTTGAGGACAAAGGGAAAGTGATTGCAGGGATTATTTACGATATGAATGCAAACGAATGCTTTCATGCAACTAAGGGAAATGGAGCTTTTATGAACGGAAAAGCGATCTCAGTATCCAATGTCTCTACAGTGGAAGAAGCCGTGATTGCCACAGGTTTTCCATACAAAATATTCGATAAGTTCGACAACCACATGCAGATTATCCGTCGTTTAGTAGAATCCTCGCATGGTGTACGTCGCTTTGGGTCAGCAGCTATTGACATGGCATACGTAGCCTGCGGAAGGCTCGATGGTTATTATGAATTTAGTATCAATTCTTGGGATATCGCCGCAGGTATTATCCTCATTCAAGAAGCAGGAGGAATAGTAACTGACTTCCGAGGTGGAGACGATTTTTTATTCAGTGGAGAAATAATAGTAGGCTCAGCCATGCAGCCCAAGCTATTAGCATTAATTGAAGAAGATTGGAAGAAATAAAGCAAGTTCAAAAGTTACCATTTTGGTAACTTTTTGCTATCTTTGTCGTAAACTAAATTACCAATGAGGATAATTGCTAAGAAAATTCTACGTGAATTTTGGGAGAAGCATTCGGATAGTGAGCAAGCATTAAAGACGTGGTACAAAGAAGTTTCAAAAGCAATATGGAATAGTCCTTCTGAGATTAAGGAAAAATACGTAAAAGCAAGTATTTTAAAAAATGGACGTGTTGTATTTAATATTTGTGGTAATAAATATAGGTTGATCGTTGATGTTAACTACATCACAAAGTCAATTTTTATTCGATTTATTGGAACACATAAAGAATACGATAAAGTAGACGCAAATATAATTTAGACCGATGGAAATTAAAGTCATAAAAACAGAAAAAGAATACGATAAAGCCTTAGAGCGTTTGAATCATATTTTTCATGCTCCTGTTGATTCAAAAGAAGGTGATGAAGCCGAAATATTATCTATTCTTATTGAAAAATACGAAGATGAATACTACCCTATTGCTGCGCCAGACCCAATTGAAGCAATTAAGTTTAGAATGGAGCAAATGGAATTGACTAACAAAGACTTAGCAACCATCCTAGGTTATAAAAGCAGAGTATCTGAAATTTTTAGTCGTAAAAGGAAATTAACACTTGGGATGATTAGAAACCTTCATGACAAATTAAAAATTCCTTACGAATCCTTGATCGCTGATTATTAAGCCAATTTTTTATAGACCTAAGAAAACATTAGATAAGCATAATCAGTTTATTTTTTATGTCCATCGATAAACACCTACTAACCCCCATTTCTGAGAGTGAGGAATTTTTGTTGTTCAAACAACAATTGCAATCCTATGAACTCCCTATTCGACTAAGTGGTGTATCCGGAAGTTACGATACCATACTGTGTCAATTACTTAAAACAGAACTACACGCACCACAAGTAGTTGTCTTGCAAGACCGTGAAGAAGCTGTATTCTTTCAGGACGATCTTAAAAAAGTAGGTTGCGAAAAAACGTTACTCTTTCCCTCTTCCTACAAAAAAGCATACAAGTTAGAAGAAATAGAAAATGCCAATGTCTTAGAAAGAATAGAAACCCTAAACACCGTACGTCAAGACGAACAGAAAAACTGGATCATTCTTACTTACCCTGATGCTTTGACTGAAAAAGTAGTCAATAAGCAGTCTTTGGTGCAACATACTTTATCAGCTAAAGTGGGAGACAAGCTAGACGTTTCTTTCATGTCAGAAATGCTCATCGAATACCAATTCGAGAAAGCAGACTTTGTGTATGAAGCAGGTCAATATGCCATCAGAGGAGGAATCATAGACGTATTTTCTTTTGCTCACGAATACCCATTCAGAATAGAACTGTTTGACGACGAGATAGAAAGCATTCGTTTATTTAACCCTGAAACACAACTTTCTTTCGATCCACAGGAATATGTATCTATTGTTCCTAATGTGCAACAGCAGTTTTTACGAGAGACCAGGGAATCTTTTTTCTCTTACCTTCCGGAAGATGCAATTGTGTGGCACAAAGACCTAGAGAGCACACTCACCACAGTAGATCAATACTTTGAAGAAGCAACCAATACATTTGACGAATTAACAAAAGTAATGGGCATCAATGGCTTAGTAACCGATCCGCTCGCATTGTTCGAAAGTAAAAAAACTTTTAAAGCATCACTCACGCAACGTACGATTGAATTTGGTAGCAGAAAATACCACAAAGCTGTTCATCCTATCACGTTCAAAGTAGCCCCACAACCTTCGTTTAATAAAAACTTTGATCTGCTCACCGAAACATTTGAAGAGTATCATGCTAAAGGATATGAATTGTTTATTTGTTCCGATTCGGAACATCAGATTCTCAGAATAAACACCATCTTTGAAGAGCAACAAGCCAACTTTACCTACGAAGGGCTTCGTTTCTCACTCAAAGAAGGCTTTGTAGATCATACCACTCGAAGAACCTGTTTTACAGATCACCAGATTTTTGAGCGTTTTCACGGGCATCAAAAAAAGAAACAGTTTTCTAAATCTAAAATTCTTACGCTCAAAGAATTAAATAGTCTCAATCCAGGTGATTACATTACCCACATAGATCACGGAGTAGGGCGTTTTGCCGGTCTGGAAAAAGTAGATATCAACGGAAGTGAACAAGAAGCTATCCGTATCATCTACAAAGACGACGATGTATTATTGACCAACATTCATTCCCTCCATAAAATAGCTCGTTACAGCAGTAAAGACGCTGTGCCTCCTAAAATGAGTAAGCTCGGAACACCAGAATGGGAAAAGAAAAAGAGCAAAGTAAAAAAGCAGGTCAAAGAAATAGCCATTGATTTGATAGGCCTGTATGCCAAACGAAAAGCAGCCCAAGGATTTCAATTTAGTAAAGATGGATTCTTACAAGCAGAATTAGAAAGCTCCTTTATTTACCAAGAAACACCAGATCAAGCAAAAGCGGTTGATGCTGTAAAAGCAGATATGGAATTGGTGAACCCCATGGATCGCTTAGTCTGTGGAGATGTAGGTTTTGGTAAAACAGAAGTAGCCATCAGAGCAGCATTTAAAGCTGCTTGTGATGGAAAGCAAGTAGCTGTATTGGTGCCAACTACCATATTGGCTATGCAACATTACAAATCATTCAAAAAAAGAATGAAAAACCTGCCCGTTGAGGTAGACTACCTTAACCGTTTTCGAACAACGAAAGAAACTAAAGATATTTTAGCTCGAACAAAAAGTAGTGAAATTAATATTCTAATCGGCACACATAAAATATTGAGTAAATCTGTTGAATACAAAGATTTGGGATTACTCATTGTAGATGAAGAACAAAAATTTGGTGTAGCCGCTAAAGAGAAAATGAAAGAATTACGAGTTAATGTAGATGTATTGACATTAACAGCCACCCCTATTCCAAGAACGCTACAGTTTTCATTAATGGGAGCGAGAGATTTATCCATTATTCAAACGCCACCACCAAATCGTCAACCCGTTACTACTTCTGTACATACTTTTGATGTGGGAATTATTCGTGATGCCATAAGTAGTGAATTAAAAAGGGGCGGACAGGTGTTTATGGTTCATAATAGAATCAAAGATATTGATAGCATTGCTAATACGGTTTTAAAATTAGTTCCAGATGCTAAAATAGCTGTTGCCCATGGTCAGATGGATGGAGCTAAGCTAGAAAAAGTCATGGTAGATTTCATCGATGGAGAATACGATGTGTTGGTTTCCACCAATATTATTGAGTCAGGATTAGATGTGCCAAATGCCAATACTATTATTATCAATCACTCTCATATGTATGGTCTGTCTGATCTGCATCAAATGAGAGGAAGAGTTGGCAGGTCCAATAGAAAAGCCTATTGCTATTTACTGTCTCCTCCTTTGATGACTCTGACAGCAGATTCTAGAAAACGTTTAGAAACATTAGAACAATTTTCTGATTTAGGAGACGGCTTTAAAGTAGCGATGAGGGATTTAGACATCCGTGGAGCAGGAAATCTATTAGGAGGAGAACAAAGTGGATTTATTACCGATATTGGTTTCGATACCTACCATAAATTATTGGAAGAAACCATACAAGAGTTAAAAGAAACAGAGTTCAAAGAGCTATTCGAAAAACCAATGGATTTATCTACCGTTCTTTCAGATTGTCTGATAGAAACGGACATGGATATGTTGATTCCAGAGACATACGTAAGTAATATTTCTGAACGACTGAGTCTGTACAACGAATTAGATAACCTAGAAAATGACGCTGAGCTAGAAAAATTCCAAAAGGAAGTAATTGACCGATTTGGCCCCTTACCTCCAGAGGTAAAAGAACTGCTAGAAACAGTACAATTAAGATGGCTAGCAGAGCGATTAGGTTTTGAGCGTTTGTCTATGAAAAAAAGCGTGCTTCGATGTTATGTTTCTACCGAAGGAAACGACGCTTATTTCCAAACAGATGTATTTGGAAGAATCTTACATTATGTACAGAAAAATCCACGTAAAATAGCCATCAAAGATCACAAAGGAAAAATGATTATTCGTGCTGAAAACATTGAAGACATTCAGCAAGCTATTGTGATGTTAAGAAATATTGTAGGTGTGGAAGAAAAGGTAGAGAAGTAATGCTTGTTTACCAAAAACCTTGCTCCTAGTCCAAATTTAACGCAAATAAAAATCAAGTGTTTATACGGGTATAATTGTTGATAAATAATAGTGTTTAAAACTATTTTGTTGATTATTCGTATACTATTATTGTATAATAATTAAACAATCGTATGTTGAAATCATTTCTTTTGTTGATTGTTGCTATATTAATTGCGTTCTATGCGCTAACAATTAGTAAGAAAACCACATCTTTAAAACCTGACACTCCAAAAATAACTCTTCCTGAGTTTGGAGGAGCTACAATTAAATAAGTCAAAAGTAACTTGCGTCTTTTCTTTTTACGAATGTAGAAAAGATGACCTTTAGTAGACTAAAAATAGGTTGTAGGACTCAATTCCATTGCCTAAATTTGCCTCTTCAAAATTACTCCATAAGAGATGCAAAGAGATACCACCATTTTTGACTTGATCGACAAAGAACAAGAAAGACAGGAAAACGGAATAGAGTTAATAGCTTCAGAGAATTTTACTTCTAAACAAGTAATGGAAGCAGCAGGTAGTGTGTTAACCAACAAATACGCTGAAGGCCTTCCAGGCAAAAGATACTACGGTGGATGTGAAGTAGTAGATAAAATAGAGGATTTAGCACGAAACAGAGCAAAAGAATTATTTGGAGCGGCTTGGGTAAACGTACAGCCACACTCAGGAGCGCAAGCAAATGCAGCAGTGATGTTAGCTTGTTTGAAACCGGGAGACACTATTTTAGGGTTCGATTTATCTCACGGAGGTCATTTGTCTCATGGATCAGCAGTCAATTTATCAGGTAAATACTACGATGCTAATTTCTACGGAGTAGAAAAAGAAACAGGTTTAATCGATTTTGATAAAGTAGTAGAACAGGCAAAACAGTTAAAGCCCAAAATGATCATTTGTGGTGCCTCTGCTTATTCTAGAGATTGGGACTATGCTACACTAAGAAAAGCGGCAGATGAAGTAGGCGCTATTTTATTAGCCGACATTTCTCATCCAGCTGGTTTGATTGCAAAGGGTTTATTGACTAGCCCAATGAGTCACTGCCACATAGTTACGACAACTACTCACAAAACATTACGTGGTCCTAGAGGTGGTTTAATTATGATGGGACAAGATTTTGATAACCCATTTGGATTAAAAAATCCAAAAGGAGAGACAAGAAAGATGTCTGCTGTATTAGATTCTGGCGTATTTCCAGGCACGCAAGGTGGTCCATTAGAGCACGTAATTGCGGCTAAGGCAGTTGCCTTCGAAGAAGCATTATCTGATGAATACCAAGTGTATGCAGAACAGGTTATTAAAAACGCTTCGGCATTAGCAAAAGCAATGGTTAGCAGAGGGTATCAGATTATTTCTGGTGGAACAGACAATCACATGATGTTGATTGATTTACAATCAAAAGATATCAATGGGAAACAAGCAGAAAACGCTTTAGTAAAAGCTGATATCACGGTAAATAAAAACATGGTCCCATTCGATACCAAGTCTCCATTTGTGACTTCTGGAATTAGATTAGGAACAGCAGCTATTACCACAAGAGGAATGAAAGAAGATGCTATGGATACAATAGCTGACTTAATTGACTCTGTAATTACTGATTTCGAAAACGAAAACAAGATTGATTCGGTAAGAGCTGAAGTAAACAAATTGATGAAGAACTATCCCTTGTATTCTTAACCATACATCTTATTTTTTCTAGAAACCTCTTCGTCTGAAAAAATAAAGAGGTTTTTTATTTGACTAAAAATTGAATAGCAGAAAAACTGATAGACAAGCCCAATAAAAAGCCTGCTGCTAATTGTGCGTAGGTATGAGCGTGTAGTATTTTTCGGCTAGTCAATACGAGTACATTAATAAGTAGAACTAGTAATAATAAGAAAGTGTATGGATGAGAGAAATCATTCTTTATGAATAAATAAAGGCAAACCCCTAGCCAGCCCGCTATTCCTGTAGCATGCGCACTAATTTTCCAATAGCATGTTATCATGAAAACAAAGACTACAGATAGCGCTATAGTAAACATAGCAATAGTCAAGATGTGATACTTCCCAATGAAATGTGAGAGCAAGCACGTAGTGACAGCATACACACCAATCGTCAAAAGCATAGGAATCTTCCGTTCTTCTTTTACATTCATCTGAATAGAAGGAATAAAATTCAAAGAGTAAAGTAAGAGAATTAATAAAGCAGGTAATAGAAATGTACTTCCGACTAACCAAGCTAAAAGAGTTTCTTTTTGAATAGAAACTAGTTCAAAAGAGTGGTAATAAAGTAAGGTGCAAAACACCATGCTAGGAACTAATAAAGGGTGGAAGAGTACTGAAAGTACAAAAGCGAGCTTTTTAAGAGGACGATTTAACAAAACACAGTTCGTTTTTGTATTCATACTTTAAAAAAAAACGTCAACTCTATTTACAGTTTTCGAGTACTAGCCTTCAGGGTAATAGATTGTTTCTGATAAACTTGTTTGTGGTGCTACCATAGGGAAAACATTTTCTTCTTTTGGCACGGTTGCATGAATAAAGAATGGCCCATCGATATTTTTAGCTTCAACTACAGCTTTTTCCATTCCTTCTACCGTATCTACTTTTACCGCAGCTACACCAAACGCTTCTGCCAACATTTTAAAGTCAGGGTTCATGATATTTACTCCTGAGTAGTTCTTGTCATAGAATTGTTCTTGCCACTGACGTACCATTCCTAAATAAGCGTTATCTAGCAATAGAACTTTAACAGGCCATTTTTCTTGAACAATAGTCATTAGTTCTTGAAAATTCATTTGAATAGAGCCGTCTCCTGTAATACACCATACTTCATTGTCTGGTTTTGCTGCCTGCGCTCCCATTGCCGCAGGTAATCCAAATCCCATAGTTCCAAGTCCACATGAAGAAACAAAGTGATTAGGCTCCATACGAGTCATGTATTGTGCTGCCCACATTTGATGTTGCCCTACATCTGTACAAATAATAGCAGATTCAGGTAATGATTTTTCTAGAATGGAAAGCGCCGTTATTTCATTCAAGGCATTCATCCCAGCCTTTTTTAAAGGATACTTTTCTCTTTGTTCTGACAAATAGTTGACCCACTCTTTCCGTGTTGCATTATTTTCTGCTGTAGTCGTATCTGGACATTCGTCTAATAAACGTTTAAGATCCGCATGCAAGAATACATTAGTCGGCACGTTTTTATTGTTTTCACTGATATCAATATCGGCATGAATTACTTTAGCGTTCGGAGCAAATTCATCTAATTTACCCGTAATTCGATCATCAAATCGAATACCTAATGCTATGATGAGGTCTGCCTTTTGTACCGCATCGTTGGCATATTTCATTCCATGCATTCCTAGCCAAGAGAAATACAATGGATTGTCGTGTTCTAATGCTCCAATTCCTAAAATAGTGGAGATGGTAGGAATATTTTCTCTCTTGACAAAACTTCTTAACTCGTCCCATGCTTCTGCTAATAAGATGCCGTGTCCCGCAATGATTAGTGGATACTTTGCTTCGATCAATAAGTCTTTCGCTGCATCTAATTCTTCTCTGTGAACAGAAAATAATCGCTGACGAACAGGAGGTTTGATATTAGATTCCCAGTTATCATCTACTTCTATTTCAGCATTTTGTACATCTTTTGGGATATCAATTAGAACGGGACCTGGTCTATCGCTGATACTGATTCTGTAAGCATCTACAAAAATATCTGCTGCATCTTCTAGATCTGTAATCAAATAGGTTTTCTTAGTGATAGGCGCACAAATTCCAGTGATGTCAGTTTCTTGAAAAGCATCTGTTCCAATAAGTGAAGTAGCTACTTGCCCTGTTATTGCCATCATAGGGACAGAGTCAGCATAGGCATCGGCAATACCTGTTACCATATTGGTAGCACCTGGACCTGATGTAGATAAACAAAAACCTGGTTTTCCTTTTAAACGAGCATAAGCATTAGCTGCGATGGAAGCACCTTGTTCGTGGCGCACTAAAATGTTGTGTAGAGAGGTTTGTGCTAAGGCATCATAAATAGGAAGGATGGCTCCTCCTGGGTAGGCAAAAAGGTGTTCAGCCTCCAATAGCTCGATAATTCTAACGATATAATCAGCTCCTCTTAGTTTCATGTTTTCCTTATTTGGATTTCTTTTCTATTGTACTTCTTTTACAATAGCATTCAAGTAAGTAAAATTACGAGAATAGAAGTTTGATTCCAATAGAATTTTAATGGTAATTGAATCAAAGAGGTAATCTAATCCTATTTTTTTGCAAGAGTTGGATTATCTATTCTACTTACTCAGCCATTTTTTAGGAGGGACAATGAAAATGCCCATTTTTATAAATGGTGCTGGAGATAGTTTATTGGCGATTAATTCGTTTGTACGGTTAAAAAATTGATCACTTGTACTCACATTGAAACGTAAGTTTGTACGGAGGCCTCCAGAAACAGAAAACCATAAGTAATCGTGAATTTCCCTTTCATAAATCAAAGAGCTACTAAAAAAGACTTTTTCTAAGAAGAGTCCTTCATCTGAAAAGTTGACATTGATGTTATAATTATTTCCTTCTAATCGATTATCGACGTAAAAAATATTTTTATCACCTATTTGATAGCGATAAGCTACTGATACAGGAAGCGTAATTTCTATTCCTGCCCGCTTGCTAAAGTTCTTTTTATAAATAAAGACAGGGTAAATAGAGATACGACCGAAATTGTAACCAAAAGCAGCACCAAATACCCACAGTTTACTTTCGCTTACTTTGGTTCCGTACATAATTGAAGAAGAATACCTGAGGTGATTTCGCAACCTACCGTCTTTAAAATCGCCATTTAATTTTACAGAAATTCGAGATAATAGATAATGATGATTTTTAAACGGTTTTACAATGTAAAAACGGCTTCCAAGGCTACGTAAGTTTTTTTCTTCTAGTGACTGATAAAACGGTTGATTTAATTGCGCTGAATTTTCGAAACGGTATTCCGTATCCATAAAGCTAAAACCTCCTGTAATAATGAGGTGTGGATGATTGATGATAGGGAATTTAGCTCTAATGCTCCACGAGCGCATATTTACTAACCTACCACTGTAGTTATGATTTTCTTGTGCAGACTCTATGGTAGATGGAAAAGCTGTTCGATAGTAAACTTCTATTCCTTTAGGTCTAGGAAGGTTATTTAAACGGGGGCTACAGTATTCGTCCCCAACAGAGCAAACTATCTGAGAGGTATCAGAAGTTTGTGCGTTTAAACAAAAGGTGCTACAAACTGTAACTAACGTAAAACTGAAATAAATAGTCAATTTTCTTCCTGTCATTGAACTTTATGTTCCATTCTTTTATTAAGTAATTGTGCGTTTAGTTAAACGCTGAACAAGATAACTAATTTAACTCCCAATTAGTGCGCTAACTATGGAAAAAGCTTTACTTTTTATGCCTGACATCAGTGGTTTTTCTGATTTTGTAAAAGATGCAGATTTAACACACAGCAAACATATCATTTCTGAATTGTTGGAAATTCTACTTCAAAGTAATGAGTTAGATTTAACATTGGCGGAGGTAGAAGGAGATGCTTTATTTTTCTACAAAACTGGAAATAAGCTCCCTGATTTCGACGCGTTATTACGCCAAGCAAAAAAAATGTTTATTGGCTTTCATAATCACTTATTAGACTATAAATACAAAAGAATCTGTAACTGTGGGTCATGTTCGAATGCAGAAAATTTATCGTTAAAATTTATTGCCTATTATGGTGAGATAGAATTTATAAAAGTAGGGAAAACTAGTAAGCCTTTTGGTGAATCTGTTATAAAGGTACATCGTTTACTTAAAAACAGTTTACCTATAAATGAGTATTTGTTAGTGGCAAATAATGGGAATACAGACGCAGTAGAAGGGGCGTTATCTAGAGTAGATGTATTTGACACAGGTGAAATCCCTTACTCGTATGTTCCACTGGATAAATTAAAATCTGAAATTAAGCCAGAGAACTTTTTTACAATAGATTTTTCTAAAGAAGCAAAGAAATGGAAGCACTCGTTTCATTTAAAAGCACATGCAAAAGAAGTATATCGCTTGTTTGCGAACATCGACAATAAAAAACTCTGGAATACTAAATTGATAGACATAAAGCATGACAAAGTAACGCTTGATTGTCTTAGAGCAAAACACAGGTGTGTCTTTAAAGGAGGTGCAGTGAATATTGATTCCGTAGAAAAACGAATCGACAATACCTATATCATTACAGAAGAGGTTACTGATATCAAATTAGTTGAAAAAATGGTAATCAGTTACAACATTAAGTCGTTAGACGATAAGAATTTAACCTTATTTTCCATTGAAGGCTACCCTGTTTTTAAACATAAATGGCAAGGTTTCTTTTTGCGTCCATTCATGAAAAAGATGTTTTGGGATACAATGATGGCTAGTCTCGAAGCAATGAAAGTGTTTGTAGAGGAAAATGCGGAAAAGGTTGAGTCTCTAGACAATAATTTAACACTCATAAAACAGTTGGCATAAAGGGAGTTATTCCCACTCCTGTTCTGTATTTTTATGCTTTTAATTTTATACATGTCATTGACCGAACAAGAACAATTAGAAGCTCTCCTCAAGAAAAAAGGGATAGGTCCTGCTGGAAGTAAAAGCTTAATCCAGGGAGAAATAGATCTGTTAGCTGACCTGTTTCTTAGTAATGACGTAAGCCTAACTACAAAGACGACTATGCTTACGGCTTTACTGACACTGGAGCCTACAGCTATTGAAGAAGCATTTATTCACGAGGTCAAGAATAATCCAACTAATTATTTACCATCAGAACTAGCTGTATTTGTAAACGGCTGTTCCGAAGACTCTTTTACTCGCTTAATTCTTCAAACAATTGCAAAAGAAGATCTTTCTCAGCAAGAATGTGAAGTGGCTATGAGTTCGTTTTTTGGTGATGCACCAGACTACTTACAAGCAGCATTTTTAGAGGCTCAACGACTGAAAAGAGAAACCTTTACGGAAAATAAAACTTTTTTTGATGCCTTCTGGCAACAGTGTGATCGCCTAAGGGTAGATTTACCAGTTGTGGTTGATATCTGTACCAATTATGATGGGAGTGTGAGAACGAAGAACTATTCGTTATTCACGGCACAATTATTAGCCCTTTATGGAACGGCTACTTTGGTACATGGTGTAGATGCTGTAGCTCCTAAAGAAGGCACCTCTCTTCATGGACAAATGAAAGCATTAGGTAAGAATTCTTTGCAGTCACTGGAGAAATGCAAAGAACAATTACTATCAGATAAGTGGGCTTATGTAGATCAAAAAGTCTTTTTTCCTGTATTGCATCAAAAAAAGGCCTTACGTAAAGAGATGGTGAAACGACCATTCATTGCGACTTTTGAAAAACTACTTCAGCCACTTCGAAACGAAGGAGGAAATTATCAGGTGACAGGGTATACGCATAAGCATTACAAACAAGAGGTTCCAAAGCTGTTAAAAGAATTAGGAAAATGTGCTAAAGCATTGGTTGTAAAAGGAGAAGAAGGTTCTGCACAATTACCGTTACATAAGGCATCAGAGTATGTAGTTTACAATGGAGACCAACTGATAGAAGGCGAAATTAGTCCAGCAGATTTTAAATTGTCAGTTCCTAAGTACAAAGATATCACGCCGCATAGTGCCGAAGATGTGGTTTTTGCAGTAAAACAGGCCATATCTGGAAACAATGAATTTGTTAAAAAACAGATTGTATACAATGCAGCTGTTTATTTAACCGTATTAGGATTAGCTTCTTCTAAAGGATTGATTGAAAAATTGATGGAGTTGTTTGATCAATTAAAAGTAGATTAAAACCAATAAAAAAGAGCCATGCAGGAAATGTTGCATGGCTCTTTAATTTTTTTTGAAAAGTGAAAAGTCTATGCTTGCTCAGCACCAGCATCTGGCGCTACACTTTTCTTTAAATTAGCAATACGCTCGTCTATCATAAATAGAGCTAGTTTGTCATCGCCTAACATTTCGAATAATTCGACTGCTCTTCTTGCTATCATTTCTTCCTCTCTTTGTTCTGCTACAAACCATTGCATGAACTGCTCCGTACTGTAATCTTTGTCTTTTTTTGTTACTTCTACAATTTTATTGATTGCTTTAGAGACTAGAATTTCGTTTTCTAGTGCTGTTTCAAAAACATCTCTTAATGATACAAAGTCAGCTTGTATGTCTGTTACTTTAGCAGCAGCGGCTTCTCCACCTACATCGTTGATGTAATGAAATACTTTAAGCATATGTGAACGTTCCTCATCAGATTGTTCATAGAAATAAGTAGCCGCATTTGAATAACCTTTACCATCGCACCATGATGCCATAGCTAAGTAATTAGTACTTGCAGAAGCTTCTAATACAACTTGTTTATTTAGTAGTTCTTCTATCTCTGAAGAGATGGCAATATTTTTTCTCATAAGATCTTTCATGACACTGTGTTTAGACGTACAATAATAACGGATTCAAGCCAATAGAGTTCACTAAGCGTAAAATTTAGAATGATTCCTTATAAAGGAGCCTATATGGTTTCAACTAACAGACTATTTAGCTCAAGCATAAGCTTAGAGGTATGCACTAAGTCTTTTAGTTTAATCAACTCGATAATGGTAAGAACGAGTACGAAATCATATTCTGGTAGACAGATGATTTCATGTTCTTCATTTGAATCTAATAATAGTTTTTCCAGATTAATAGATGCTATTTTTTTGGAGAAAGACCTAAATTCTTTTGGGGTAAAAGAGAAATGATTGCCTTGGCAAGTTAGAATGTACTTACCCATTTTATCATTTTGGACAAGAGAACCAAAGCAGTTGTTATGTATGGTAGATTCCATATCTTAAAAATACTTTTTATTTAAACTAAATCCAAATAGAAAGAGTGTCGAATAGAATATAAATTCCCTCCCGCATAAAAGGGATTAAATATAACCCCATAGTCTGTTTTTTTGTTAGTAGATTTTATGCAATGAGTTTAAGAAAGAGTTATTGGTTTCGGAATTACTAAAAGAGTCTTTGACTGAGTCTTCTTTTTTGTATGAAGAGTTGGGTCAATTAGATTTAAAAGGAAAGAAAAAAACGGTGGGCTTATATTCCGTATCCCAAGAGTTTATAGCTTAGCTAACCAGCTTTGTGGGTTTAATTTTTCGATAGATTTCCATATTTGGAATTCGAGCTCTGTTTCTCCGTCACGAGTAACTACGGTTCCTATAGTTTGTTTAGCTTTTACTTCATCACCAGATTTTACGAGTACCGTATTCATATTCGCATACACGGTGTAGTAGGTACCATGTTGTATCATCACTACTTTACCCATTCCTGGAATGTTTCCAATAGATACTTTACCAGCAAAGATAGAGCGAACAGATGCTCCTTTAGTCGTCTGTAAGCCGATTCCTAAATTATTGACATAAACACCTTTCAAGACAGGGTGGGGTTGTTTGCCAAACTTACGGGATACAAAACAGTTGGACAATGGCCAGTTTAGTCTTCCTTTATTTGCTTCAAAGTTTTTAGAGACAATAGCAATTTCTTTTTTATAGCCGTACTGACTCTTGGCTAACTTTTTTTGCTGTTTTTTAATGAGGTCTAAAATCAATCTATTCAATGATTTTAACTCTCTGTCTTTCTTCTTTTTACTATCTGTATACTCGGCTACTTTTTTAGCCTCTTTTTTCAATTCACTCTCTTCTTCTTTTTTGTTACTGTTTAGCTTTCCTTTCTCTTGCCTTAGGCTGGCTAACAATTCTTTTTTCTCCCCTAGTTTAGATTGTAGTTTCTCTTTTTGACGTTCTAAATGTTTTTTAAGGGATTTTATTTTCTCTACCTGTATTCTTCTGGCCCTGGAAAACATGGTTAAATATTTCATCCGCATAGTCAGCTGATTGAAAGTTTTTGCAGAAAAAACAAAGGTGAGTTTATTGAAGCTATTATTTACTTTAGAGGAGACGTATATCATCTGGGCATACTCTTTCTTCAGATGATTCATGTCGCTTTCCAAGGCAAAAATGATATCACTATCATCGTCAATATCTCGAACTAATAAACCTATCTCTTTTCGAAGGGAATTGATGTATGAGTTCCGTACAGTGATTTTTTGCCGTAAGGCGTTTAATTTTACTAAAGAGGCATTCTTGTTCCCTTCAGCTTGTTTGATCATTTTGTCGAGTTCTACTAACTCTTTCTGAAGCTTGTTTTTCTTACCTTCTAAAGAAGAAATGGTTTGAGAAACGACATAGCTTAGGCTTGCCACGCATAGTATGGCTAGGGCAATATGTTTAGTGTATCGTTTGATATCTACTGCTTACTTTAAAAGGATAGGACTGATCGTTAGCTTTCAGATTTACTTTTGTATGGTCAAAAGAAAGCGATATGACTTCTTCTGGTTTATTTTCGTTCTTCCATAAAAGGAGCGTCAGTTTCATAGGGATTACTTGCTCATTTACTGCCTTAAAGTTATCGTATGTAACGACTAACTTTTGGTTAGAAGTATCGCTTGTTATGACTAGTTCTGTGATCTTTCCTAGCTCTTTAGAGATAGTGGTATTTAGGGTAATCACGTCTTCTACCTTTTGTTCCAATAGCCATGCGCTTTTTCCTTTTTTTAATTTCTCTTTTTGTGCTGCCTCTTGTTTGACTAACTTATTTCCAAGCAATAAGTCTTGCATAGCAAAGGGGCTAATAGCTAAACCAAAACGTTCGCTAAAATCAGCAACAGAGTAGGGGTAATATTTCTTATCTGGGAATTTTTGCAATACTTTTGCAGAGTCTGCTGTAATCAGTACTCTAGCTCCTTCAAAACCTAGCATAGAGGCTGAACACCAAATTTTATGACCTTTCTTCATTCGTAAAGATGATTTCACGCTCACTTTTTTCCCTTTGCTAGGGACAAACGTAAGTTTAGAAGAAATGGCTGCTTCTGTAAAATCTATTTCATGAGGAATAAGTTTTCCTTGGTAAGTAGGCAACTTTCTCTTTGTACAGGAAACTAAAACACTACTTAGTACTAGGACAGCAATTAACCTATTCATAAAGCTTCTTATCTTTAATTTTGTTAGCTAAAAAGTCAGATACTCCGTCAAATTTTTCTGCCTTTTTCCAATAGATTACTGCCTGATCCGTTTTCCCTAATTGATAAAGCACATCTCCATAATGCTCTAACACTGTTCCATTTTCTGAATCTACTACTGCTTTTCTTAAATAGATTTCTGCCTCTGTGTACTTTTTCATGACATAGAGTACCCATCCATAGGTATCTAAATAAGTAGGCTCGCCAGGTTCTAACGCATGTACTCTCTCGGACATAATCAGTGCCTTGTTCAGTTTCTCTCCTCTGATGGATAGGTAATAACTGTAATTATTCAAGACATGCACATTATCTGGATTTACTTCTAATGCTTTATCGTAAGAATCGTCTGCCTTGCTGTATTTCTCCAAACTATTGTAAGCATCACCTAATTGAGCATTAAAGTAAGCCTGTAAGTCTTTGTTGCCCAAGGTCATTTTTCTGCCTTGCTCCAATGCTCCTACTGCCTCTTCATGTTTTTGCTGGGTGGTATAAGCAATTCCTTTGTACAACCAAAAAATCGGCTGATTAGGAAATAGTTCTAATGCCTTGGTAGCATGTGCAATGGTGCTATCTGTTTCTTGCAAATCCATATCTAAACGGACCAATTGTTCCCATACCGCATATTTAGATGGGTCTATTTCAATCGCTTTTAGGTATTGGTTTCTAGCCTTTTCTACTTCTCCATTCAATGAAAAAATATCCCCTTTTACCGCTTGCGCCATAGCCTCTTCACCATGTGTCTCTACCAGTTTTTCTGCTAAAAATTGTGCTTTTTGCTTGTATGCTTCTTCTTGGAACTTAGGGTAGAAGTATTGCTCTAATACCTTTACCTTTATGGCTGACGGCAATGCCTTGTCTGTAAAGGCGCCGTCTATGTGTTCAAATGCTTGTTCTTGTTTCTTGTCTTGTAAATAGTATTCAAATAAATACAAACGTGCATGCCCTGCATTAGCGGACTGTTCTTTTACGACATTTTCTAAATCCGTTATTGCTTCTTCTTTCTTCCCGTTTCCATATTTTAATTCTGCCAAACGTATTCTATAAACGACATCTTCTGGATTTTCTTTGGCTAATTTTTCACCTTCAGCAATTGCTTTCTCTGGTTTATTTAATTGAAGGTAGATTTTCTGTTTGTCCCCAATAATTTCTTTATTGATTCCTACTTCCTTTTCTGCTTCATCGTAATTATCTAGCGCCTTCTCTAAAAAATGAGGATTAATCTTCATTTTTCCTTTTTCGTCTTTATCTTTTATCCCTAAATAAAAATATAGTTTTGCTAGATCCCAGTGAAACTCTTTGGTATCATCCGTATTCTTCAACATCTGTTCGTAAGTAACGGCAGCGTCTTCAAAGCGCAATTCGCTTTTGTACACTTCTGATAACAAGAAATAATAGGCTTTATTGGATCCATCTAAATCTACTGCTTTCTTCAAATTAGTGATGGCCTCACCCTTTACTCCCTTTTTAAAATACGCATCTCCTAATTTAAAATAGATTCCTGCATTAGCAGGATCTACACTTTGTGCCAACTTAAATTTCTCAATTGCCTTGTCGTACTCATCGAGCATCAGATGACCCATCCCTTTCACAAAGGCATATTCTCCTGCCACCTTTTTACTAGTAGGGATAGCTATGCTCTTTGCTTTTGTTGGTTTCTTTTTTTTCTTTTTTGCGGTCTCCGCCGATAAAGGCGACTGCATAAATAGAAGAACAGATAAAAGGATTAGTAAATAGTTGGTCATTGTAGTTATGATTTTACAGTATTGAAGTCACCTAAACTCATGTCTCGAGGTGTTCCTTCTAAACTTACGTGATTACCTATCATGGAATTTTTAAGGTGTACATGGTTAATAGTCGTGTCTTTTTGAATAATAGATTCAGAAATCAACGAGTTTTTAACGCTAGAGTTATCGCCAATAGAAACATACGGACCAATTAC
>JBGCEI010000208.1:0-24130 GCA_045106295.1 Cyclobacteriaceae bacterium | reverse complement strand
TAAACGGAAATTACTTTATGTTAATTCCTTCTTACAGTGAAGTCATTTATGACTCAGAAATACCATTTAGCCGTAAAAGTAAAATCAAAAAATACTTAAAAGGAATTAATACTAAAGGGTATGGCGTTTTAGTGAAAGCATCGACATTGAAAGGAACCGAAGAAGAATGGTCTGCGGACTTAACTAAACTATTGATTGATAAAAAGTCCACTGTTTCAGAAGATGAAAAGCTGACTCATACGGGAGACTATTTAAAGAGAAAATCAGGCATTTTCTTTAATGCTGGCTTAACCTATTTATTGGCATCAAAAATAAATAATACATTTTCTACAGAACTAGACCGTCTGAATGTAGCTAGTAATCAACTACTTTTCACGGATACATTAGTTAATGCCGATACCAAAAAAACAACACTTCCATCAGAACTAACAGTTGGGTTTAGTTTGGACAAACCAACGGCAAATGGTAAAAAGAAAAACGGAACCAATCGAACAGCTACTTGGTCCTTAGGAACAGAAGTCTCTTTTTTAAACGGGAGTAACTATGTAAACCCTTCCCCTACTAGAGCAGATGATTTAGTAAATGGATTTAGATTAGGGATGGGTGGAGAATGGGTCCCTAATTTAAATGCAAAACTTAAAAAAGAGTATTTCAAGCGAGTATTTTATCGTTTAGGAGCTAGCTACAGAAAAATGCCTTACCTAGACAATGGCCAAGCAGTAAATGATTTTGGCATTCAATTTGGTATGGGTCTTCCAGTAGGAAGATATAACCTAGTGACCACCTTCCCTAAATACGTAAACCTATCTTTCGAATTAGGAAGAAGAGGAGATGTATCCAAAGGGCAGATAAAAGAAAACTACTTTTTCACTACCCTTGGTTTTACCATTAATGATAAATGGTTTAAGCGAAGCAAGCTAGGTTTATAATCCAACCTAATGTTAACATTCAGTTAATATCAGGAACGTATCTTTGTAAAAAAATTATTGATTATGAACAAGTTTATCACCACTTTTTTATTGTCCATTTGCGTGTATTCTGTTTTCCCTCAAGCTGGCTGGGACTGGGGAGACAACAAAACAGAAGCAGAGCAACAATATGTACTATTAAGTACTTCTACAAAAGGAAAGCAATATGCAGAGGCGTTACCAGCACTAACCTATTTGCTAGAGCATGCTCCAAAGCTCAACAAAGCACTGTATCAGAACGCAACAAAAGTATACGAAGGTCTAGCCTCCAAAGAAAAGGATAATACAAAGAAAAAAGCCTATCAAGATGCAGCGTTAAAAATGTATGACGATAGAATCAAATACTTTGGACAAGAAGCCCAAGTGCTAAACTATAAAGGAAGAGTAGCTTACGCTTACCTAATCAATAGAGCAGATAAAAAGGCAACACTTTACCCTTTTTACAAAAAAGTATACGAGCTGAACAATGTAAACACCAAGACCTACAATATGAATTATTATTTTCAATTGTCTGGTGCTGAATTAAAAGCAGGAAACCTCACAGAAGAAAAGTTACTCAGTTTGTACAACGATATGAGCGAAAAAATGGACAAGCAAGCTGCTGCTCAAAAAAGTGAAAAGAAAAGAGCCCGTATCTTAAAAGGGAAAGACAAACTAGACGAAAGCCTCACTAAATATGTAACCGTTGATTGTGAATTTGTAAAAAATACCTACCAAACCAAGTTTGAACAAGCACCAGACCTGAAGCTAGCAAAGAAAATTTATTCTTTGATGGCAGGAAGCAAATGCCTTTCAGACTCATTATTCATTCAAACATCCGAATACGTATTGGAACAAGAACCATCTTACTCTGGGTTTAGGTTACAAGCAAAAGTCTATGAAAAAAACAAAGACTTCGAAAAAGCAATTGTAAGCTTCGAGAAAGCAGTAGCCCTAGCCACTAGTGACGAAGAAAAAGCAGAAACCAATTTAGATATCGCTAAAGCATACAATTACTTAGGTAAAAAAGAAACCGCTAGAGAGTATGCCTATAAAGTAATAGCCATAAACAGCGAACAAACGGAAGCCTATGAATTAATAGGAAACCTATACATGTACAGTTCGTCAAGCTGTAGTGGGGACGATAGATTAAAAGCAAGCCTCATATATATTGCTGCATACGACAAGTATCGAAAAGCAGGAAACAGCACCAAAATGAGTGAAGCCAAAAAATATTTCCCTTCAGTAGAGGAAATGTTTGCTAGAGGCAAAAAAGAAGGAGACACCATGAATACAGGCTGTTGGGTCGGTGAAACCGTAACCTTAAAAAAGCGATAAAATCTTTTTAGCTATTTTTGCTACTTCGTCGTACCTCCTCGTGATGGCGCGTATCTATCAAAGAATTAGGCAAGCTACCGAGATATGAAATCGTACTTAGTGAGTTAAAAATGAGCAAATCCGTTTTACTTATTTTATTAGCAACCCTTATTTTTTCGTGTAGCGAAAAAAACGGAGATGGTATTGGTGATAACATCTATGACGGGCCTACTGCAAGAGCTACAAAAGTACGTACAAATTATACTGAAATAGGCTTTTCTAAAATTAAGTTAAAAGCACTGACGCAGCTAGAATTCGCTAACAAAGACAAAGAGTTTCCTGATAGCCTCTATCTTCAGTTTTTTAAGGTTACCCATGGTGAAATCCCTACAGCAGATCTTAGGTCTGACTTTGCACACTACTATGCAGATAAAGAGCATTGGCATCTTACAGGAAATGTAATCTACACAGACCTGTTAGAAAACAAGGTCTTAAAAACAGAAGAGCTCTACTGGAGCCCTAGAAAAGAGTTGCTGTGGTCAGAAGTATTTGTTCACATTACTACTCCAGGAAGAGAACTAATGGGAGATGGCTTAGAGGCTAAAGACGATTTTTCTTGGTATAAAATCAAAAAACCAAGAGGTAGAAAAATGAATGGAAGACCATAAGACGTTGAGATTTTTAGACTTTAAGACATTTAGATTCTTTCATTTCTCTCTTATTTTCGAATTAGGTGAAGCCTGTTTGACGAAAGCATTATGTATTGTGTCTCATAGTCTAAAAATCTCATAATCTAATCATCTTAAAAAATGAAACTAACAGATACTATTTTATTGGCTTCATGTGTTGGCTTTTTTATTATCGGTTCGCACCAAACCATGCAACATGGTTTTTTTGCTAGCTATTGGATCTTTATGTTGGTAATCGGTCTTTTAGGAATCTATAAACTTCGAAAGAAAAACAGAGGGAAGTAGCTCGTTTCTATGCGTCATTACACGAAAGTGGTGAAACATTATTTTATTAGTTATCTTTAGGCATAGTTATACTTAATCATGTCCATTCTCCTAGAATACAGCCCGTTATTTGTTATTCTTCTGATGCTTTTGTTATCTGCCTTTTTTTCAGGCATAGAGATGGCGTATGTCGCTTCTGATAAGCTACAGCTAGAAATGGATCATCGGAAAGGTTCTTTTGTAGGTAAGTTAATTGGTTACATCACAGATAAACCTTCTTTGTTTATTGCCACCACATTAGTTGGTAACACAATAGCGCTGGTAGTGTATGGTATTTTTATGGCGAAGCTAATAGAACCGTGGCTATTGCAATACCTCCCATCATCTTTAGTAGTAGTAGCACAAACCATTATTTCTACTTTGGTTGTTTTGTTTACAGCAGAATTCCTTCCTAAAAGTCTTTTTCTCATCAACCCAAATAATATGTTGAGCATATTTGCTCTTCCATTTGCCATTGTCTATACCGTATTTTATATTCCTGTAGCCATCCTTGTGACCTTTTCTAAATGGGTAATTGTCTACCTTTTTAAATGGGAATACGAAGAAGACAAGCCCATTATGCAACTGACGGATTTGAGTAATTTTGTGCAAAAACTAGAGAACATAAGCGTAGAGAATGCAAACGATGAAGAGATCATTACCACTATTGATAAAGAGATATTATTCAACGCCATCAACTTTAAAGGGGTAAAAATTAGAGATTGTCTAGTACCTAGAAATGAATTGGTTGCTATAGATATGGAAGATTCTATTGAAGAATTGAAAGCTGCTTTTATAAAAAGTGGTCATTCTAAGGTGTTGATTTACAAAAAATCTATTGATGACATAGTCGGATATTGTCATTCAACAAAATTATTTAAAAAACCAGAGCAGATACAAGACATTTTATCGTCTATTATTATAGTGCCAGAAACAGCACAGGCAAATGATGTATTGGTGAAATTTATAGACCAACACAAAAGTATTGCTTTAGTAGTTGATGAGTTTGGAGGCACTTCTGGTATTGTAAGCTTAGAGGATATTTTAGAAGAGATACTAGGAGAAATACATGATGAACATGATAAAGAAAGCCTTTTAGAAGAAAAGTTAGCACCTAGCTTATTTATGTTTAGCGCCAGACAAGAAATAGATCATATCAATGAAACCTATGGTATTTCACTTCCTGATGGGGAGTATGAAACCTTGGGGGGCTTGATTATTACACTATATGAAGATATCCCAAAGGTGAATCAAGTAATAATCACCGAGAGATTTGAGTTTACTATTATTTCTAGAGAGCAAAACAAGCTAGATAAAATTAAGGTAAAAGTACTGGTTTAGGATTTTTTTTGATTTGATCAATAAGTATTTTATTACTGGGTCATCCATTCAATTGCCTCTTCTGTATTAGGGAAAATGGGTATTTTAATTTTATACTTGGACTCACATTTTTCTAGGATATATTTTAAGGATAATTCACCAAACATATCTTTAGGAAGCACACAAACTAGCTGCTCTACACCCTTAGATACTAAACGCCTACACCACGTGGTGGATGTCCATTCTTGGTTTTCATTAGAGATTGCCTCTAGTTCCGTAGCGTCTATTAGTATTTTTCTGGCTTGTTTTTCTTCATACATCACTAATGTAGCATCTAAGATAGGCTTGTAGTTTTTGGTTTCTATAAATCCTTTCCACCGCAATTGTATAATGGCACTTTCTTGATAGAAAACGAGTTCCGCATGCTCTGCTTTAAAAAATTCAAGATCTGTGGTAGGCAGTGCTTCTTCTTTTGGTTTATTGTCTATTTTACCGCTTACTTTTTCATCCTCAGCTTGTTGCTGAGCTTGAAATCTCCGTTGGGCGGCTTCGTATTTTCTAAAATAGTTTTTCATTTAAACCTAATAACAATTAGACTACTTTTGTTTGTTCTAGCCAAAGTTTGGCAGTGCTGAGACGTTTAAATCTAAAGTTAAACTTAATTTTGTTGGCTCCAACAATATTTTCTAATGCCATTTTTAAAATTGTTCGCATAGACAGAGCGCCAAATATATCTTCTGGAATAATAACACATACTTTTTCTACTTGACAGACGACTAAATCAGCCACAAAAACTTGTACTGTCCATTCTTGATCACCTTCCAATAGCGCCCCTAAGTTACGTATATCAATAATTAAACTAGCATTTTTCTTTTGTTTCATAAACTGTATAAAACTCAACATTTCTTTTTTATATATTTCACTAGAAACATGCTTTTTCCATTTTAAAATGAGGCAATTACAAGATTTTTCTTCTATAATTTCTATAAAAGAAGAATCGAAAAGGGAAATAGATAAAGAACGCATGACTTTGTTAATTTTATTAGTCTATTTTACTATGTACGGAATTTAATGAAAGTTGTTTTGAATACTGAAAAATTAACTATCTTGTTTTACCTTTACGAGTACCAAAAGTGCTGATCTCTCATACATGAAAGAAATCCGAAAATTAAAAACAGAAGAACTCAGTAGAGTGTCTGTAAAAGAATTTGAGCAACAGCACAAAAACAACTTTGTCCTTGTGCTAGATAATATTCGAAGTATGCACAATGTAGGGGCCACTTTTCGTACAGCAGATAGCTTTGCTGCTGAGAGAGTATATCTGTGCGGAATCACAGCCCAACCGCCTCATAGAGATATTCATAAGACAGCCTTAGGAGCAGATAAAAGTGTGAAATGGGAGTACGAGAAAGAAATTAAAAATTGTATAGAAAAACTAAAATCTATAGGATACGTAGTGTATGTAATAGAGCAAACAACAAATGCAGCATCCTTAGCTACACTATCTTTTGATAAAGATAAAAAGTACGCTTTTGTATTTGGCAATGAAGCGTTTGGAATCAGTGAAGAAATTTTACCGCTTGCAGATGGTGCCATAGAAATCCCTCAATATGGGACTAAGCATTCACTTAATGTGTCTGTTTGTGTAGGGATTATTAGCTGGAATTATTTAGCTGCTCTTTCTTAGACAATAATTTAAGTCATTATGAAAAGACTAAAAGGATTAAAATCATTTCTTAACTCAGCCCCGTCAGAGAGTGTAGGTGATTCGGAGTCTTTAAAAAAAATATTTGAAGGTGACATTCATCCAGAATTATTAGCACAATACGAAAAATTAAGCGCCTCATCTGGGCGTAAATCTCTTGCCCAATTTCTTAAAGCAATCAATACTATTTACCAAAAGGCTGATAAGGAACGTGAAGAATTAAATATTGCTAATGAAAGACAAAAGGCACAACGAGAAATAATGAATAAAGCATTTGATGATGCTAAAAAACAAAATGCAGAGCTAGTCGTGCTGAAAGAAAAAAGTGAAGCACAAAAAGAGGTGATGCGAAAAGCATATGAAGAACTAAAAGATACTCATGGAGAGCTAAAAAATGCACAAGAACAACTCGTGTTTTCTGAAAAAATGGCTTCTCTCGGTCAACTAGTCTCCGGTATTGCTCATGAAATAAACACGCCTCTAAGTGTTATTAATGGAGGAATTCAAAACCTAGATAAAAATATGGGATCTCTTCTTCAAGAATTTCCGGTGTTTATGAACTCATTATCTAAAGAAGGACTAGCCTTATTTTCTAAAATGATAGAAAAGACAACCTCTACAGACAAACAATCGTTAACAAGTAGGGAAGAACGAAAAATAAGACGTCAATTGGTGAGGATAAGTGAAGAAAATGATTTTGACTTGTCTGATGATGATGCAAGAGGGTTAATTGATATGGGAATACATGAAAACATGGAGGAATTTATTCCCGCTCTAAAAGAACAGAATGACCCTTCTTTTTTAACTAAAATAACACAATTAGGTAAGTTTAGTTCGTCTACCGGTAATATGTCGATAGCAGTAGATAAGATGAAAAAAATTGTTTTTTCATTAAAAAATTACGCCCACCATGGCAGTTCAGATGAGGCGATACAAACCAATGTAATCAAAGGAATAGAAACAATACTAACGCTTTATTTCAATCAAATAAAACAGGGAATAGAGTTAACCAAAAATTACAATGAAGACGAAGAGCTCTTCATTATGGGTTATCCTGATGAACTAGATCAGGTATGGACGAACCTAATCTCCAATGCTATTCAAGCCATGAACTTGCAAGGAACACTACTAATTGATATTCAAAAAAAGGAGAAGAACATTATTGTAAAAATTGAAGATAATGGACCTGGAATCCCTGAAGAGCTGATGACTAAAGTATTTCAACCATTTTTCACTACCAAGCCTCAAGGGGAAGGTTCTGGTTTAGGTCTCTCTATTTGTAAGAAGATAGTAGAAAAGCACCATGGAACTATGGACTTAGAAAGTGAAGCTGGCAAAACAGTGTTTACAATAGTTTTACCAAGCATGTAACCTTAACTACCCTTGAATGATTATTAGGTTTACTCCCCATTAAAATGCTCTTTTACAAACGTACACCAAGAGCAATTTTCTTCTTTACAGCCGTTGGAAAATTCATGGTGCTGAATAGAGTCGTAACTTTTTATGATTTGTTCTTTAACGATTTCAATGTCTTCTAATGAAGGAATATATTTTTCCTTAGAATACGTCTTTTTATCGTTTTGTTCAATAAAATCCATCTCTCCAGAAATCATTTCCCATGGTTGACGTTTGTCGTTATCCATCAGGATTTTGTAGAATACAATCTGCCGCCAGTAGTCTTCCCCGTCGGGTTTTCTATCCGTAGGTCCTTTCATTTTTTTTAGTCCATTGGCAGGTTTACCCGTTTTGTAATCGACTACATTTACATTGAAGCCATCGAACTCCAGTTTATCTAATTTACCAGAAAGAGGTACGTGTTGGAGTAAGGCTGTACTTACATCATATTCTAGCACAACTACTTTATTCCAGTTTTCTACATATTGCTCGTAATAAGCCGGTAAGATTTTCTCCGCATATTCTAAACGAGATTCAAGTTCTTTGTCTGTAAAGTGAGAACGGTAGAGCTGAATACCCTCTTGAAAACGAGTAACCAACTGCTCTTTAGGAGGAAACTGTTTCCCTTTGTATTGGTTGAGCATGTCTTTAAAGAATAGCTCCAGTGCATAATGTACGGCACTACCAAAACCCATACTGGCATTCCTTGCGGAAGGCACTTGGATCACATTTTCAAAGTAAAAAGCAGTTGGGCAACGTAAGTATTTATTTAAGCTGGTGACACTCATTTTGAATGATTTCAATACTTGATCTGCCAAGTTAGTATCTAACCACGGCGTTTCTTCCAAGCTATGATTTGCCATTAATTGCAGACTGTAGGTACTCAAGGTATCGTCAGACAAGGTACGTGATTCGGTCTCTATTCCATGTTCTTTTAGCTCGGCTACAAAACGGGAATAGTCCAATGCTTTTCCTTCGTTTGTTTGAAGTGCGTAGCTGACCGTTAATCCTTTTTTGGCTCTGGTCATAGCTACAAAAAAGAGGCGACGTTCTTCTTCTTCTTTGTTTTCTGGGTTGGCAGAAACTAAGGTATCTGGAAAAGAGTAAGTAGAAGGAGGGCTTCGTTTCTTTTCCCATTTATCGGCGGAAGCACCTAAAATGTAGACGTAATCATATTCTAAGCCTTTGGCACTATGTGCAGTAACTAGGTTCAAGCCATCATCGGATTGGGACCATTGATTAACCATTATTCTGATCTTATTCTTGATCATTTTATCGGTCATTTCTACCAGATCAGCTATTTTTAGAGTGGGGTCTTTAGCTGATTCTTCTTTGATAAAATCAAAAAAGGAGGTGATGATCTTCACGAGCTTACTTCGCTCAGGACTGTTCATGCAGAAGTCCAAGATTTTTCCTTTGGTCAGTATCTTTTCCAATAACATTTGAATAGTGCTATCGAACTGATCTTCCATCCAAAAGGAAAGAAGATTATGAAAACGGCTGATTTCTTCCACAGATTCGATACCCAATGCTTTCATTTCTTTTTTGCTTGCCATTAGCTTCCGCCAAGGAAGGCGACCTCTTTCCTTTGTTCGGCTGCAACCTCGTGAAATGCCTGAGGCAGAAGTAGATTCGATCCCAAAGTAGGGATAGTGCATCATCTCAAATAACAAGTATTCGCCACTGTCTGCCTTTTGAGCTTCTAATGTAAGGTACCTGAAAATGGTGATGATGTGTCGGGTCATCGGAATATCGAGTATGTTGTCTCTCCGCTTGATGTTAACTGGAATGTTTTCGATCTGGAGGAGCTTTACCATATTTTCTACCTGCTGATGATTCCGATAAATTATCGCGATATCGGCGAAAGCCGTACCATTTTTATGCTTTTCTTTAATGTCTTGAAGAATGCCTATTTCTTCCTGAAAAATAGTCGGGTAAGTCAGCAATCTCAATTCATTTTGTGTGTAATTGGTGTGAGAAGTGAGTTGCTTATTCAGGTTTGGAATAAGCTTGGTTAGCCGTTCTTGGTTGTTGTTGATTACAGCTCCAGAAGCATCGAGGATGGCTTGCTGGGAACGGTAATTGTCTTTTAACACGACAAGAGACAAATCCTTTGCATAACGGTCGTAAAAATCTGTAATATTTTTGATATTTGCTCCCTGAAAACGGTAGATGGCTTGGTCGTCATCACCCACCACAAAAATGTTGGGTGTCTCCCAGTAATCACTCAGTAATTGAAGTAATTGGTTTTGAGATCCGTTGGTATCTTGGTATTCATCCACCAAGAAATAAAGGTAGCGTTCTTGGTATCGGCGGAGGATACTTTCTTCATTTTGAAAGGCGTGCAACACCTTTAAAATCATATCATCGAAATCGTAGCGTTTGGCTTTTAGCTTAAGCGATTCAAACTGATTGAATTCTTTGGCTGCTGCGACGAGCTTTTTCATTTTCTCGGCTTGCTTTTCGATATCTGCCGTTTTGGGATCACCTGCAACAATTCCTTTTTTGCTGTTGGCTCGTTTGTATTGGTAACTTTCTCTGTGTGGAAGGTCTTCTAAATACTCTTTTGCTACTGTTTCGATGTAGACAGCAGACCAGTTTTCTGCTTTCATAAATTGAAAGAGTTTGGCTAGCCTACTAGATTCATAGTACACCTCTCCTGTCCATCGTTTTAGTGTATGCTCTCCATCAAATTTATCGATCAGATCGATCAGAAGGTCTACTTTTTCCAAATCAGAAATAGCTTGTAATCCTCTGACTCCAAAGTAATCTAAGTTCTCTTGAATCACTTGATTACAAAAGGCATGAAAGGTAAATATGTTGACGTTGTAAGCTTCTGGACCAATGAATTGCTCTAGCCGTTTTCGCATAGCAATGGTCCCTGCATCGGTATAGGTCAAACACAAAATATTATGACAAGCGGCGTCTGTTTCCTGTAATATTTTACCGATTCTAGCAGCTAGAATTTGTGTTTTTCCCGTTCCAGGTCCTGCTACTACCAATACTGGTCCTTCGATGGTTTCTACGGCTTGTTTCTGCCCTTCATTGAGGCTTTCTAATACTTGATTAAAGGATTCTTGGTAGTGTTCTTTCATTGTTTTTGAGTATCAAGTATAGAATAACTAGTATCTAGACTTGGAATATTTTTTAATACTGTTATTATGTAATACCTCTTTACAAAGAAACCGAATTATGATAAGCAAATTCAGGGGATAAATCGTATGCACAGGAAATTGTATTTCCATTTTCATCTTTCATTTCTGCAATATCTGACCAATAGATTTCTCCAAATTGACCAATCTTTGCGGTTGGAAAAGTAGTGGAATTAAGTATTTTATTAGCATACTTACCACTCAATACTTTTTTTAGTTCAAGTACTTTCATTTCACCATTAGTGAATAGACATTCTATTTTAATTCTATAGTTGGACTACTCGCCTTTTTTTACGGAACATGTTTTTATTCCAAAGATTCTGTACAGCGGGCAAAAGCTAATGACACTGGTTAGTACAAACACAACTGATACGACTAAAAGTATAATCGCTAATGTTCCACTTATAACACCCATGTAATACAATGCTCCAATTACCACAGCAATTAATATTCTAATAATGCTGTCTGTTTTGCTCATGTTCTTTTTCATAATTCAAGTTTATGTGTTATTTGAATATACGAATTTTGATCGTAAAAACTAAACAGTGTTGCTAACCTTACTACTATTACAATCCATCAAGTATCCCACATACAAATTCGCCAATACCTTCTAAAACAGAACCAAAAACATCACCAAAGTCTAACCAAGAAGCATCTATGTCTAAGTCGGGAACTGAAAGCCAATCTAAGGAAGACGTAGAAGTTGCTAGACTGCTTAACATTTCAGTTTTCATAGACACATAATCACACACTTCACCTGTAGCTTCATGATACGCATCAAAATCAGCGTGAGACGAAAATGTGGCCATCGACCAGCAATGCCAACCTGTTGCAACAAGATCAATAACATCAAGGGAATTAAAATTGTACTGTTTCGATGCTTTTTTTACCTCTTCTGGGTTGTAATATTTTTTCTTCCCATGTTCTTTAACAAGAATTTTTCCAATTTCAGAAATGTATTCTTTCTTATTTTTTGGTGCTGGTGGACATTTCATTTTTGCCTTTTTTAAAGATTTAGTTAAAAACTACTACGCCCTTTTTACATCATCATTCATCTCACGTACTTTGATCTGTGCTTGATGATAGACTGATGTATTCTTAGGTACACTTTTCGTTAACCACACACTACCTCCAATTACACTATTTGCTCCAATTACCGTTTCTCCTCCTAATATGGTAGCGTTTGCATAGATTACTACGTTGTCTTCCAAAGTAGGGTGCCGTTTCGTTTGCGCCATTTTCTTATCTACGCTTAATGCACCAAGTGTTACTCCTTGATACAATTTCACATGCTTTCCAATAACACACGTTTCCCCAATAACCACTCCTGTTCCATGATCTATGTAGAAGTGTGGTTCAATAATAGCTCCTGGGTGAATGTCTATTCCTGTTTTTGAATGAGCAAACTCCGTAATAATACGAGGAAGCAAAGGAATATCTAATACGTACAGTTCATGTGCTATTCTGTAAAAGGCAATGGCATAAAAACCAGGGTAGGCACGAATTACTTCATACCGATCTGTAGCAGCTGGGTCTTCATTAATAGCAGCTGTTACATCTTGACATAATTTCTGGTGTACGTCAGACAGCCTGTTCATGAAATTATTTGCTAAGTTTTCAGAGGTGTTAGATAATGGGTCTGGCATCTTATCTAAGATAGTAACTAGCTCCTTTTCTATTTTAAGGAGTTTGTCTTTTAGCTCTTCTAAGCCTTTGGATCGATTTTTTGATTGCTCAGGGAAGAGTATTAATAATATTTTAGTAATCAGCGTAGTTACTTCCGAAGTAGATGGGTAACTTTTGGTGACACAATGCTGTTCGTAAATTTTTGTGATAAAAGAGCTGTCCATGAGCGCAGTAATTTTATGCAAAATACAATTAATTACAGACTCCAAAAAACAAACGACAAACTTTAAAAAACAAGTAACAAATTAAGGGATTAAGAAATGAAATGTAAACACCAACACACAACATAAATTTTGAAAAATAAGGTGAACGGTTGTCTACTATCTATTCTCAATATTTTCGTAGTTTTACTACTTAACGCCTTTACTATGTCTATTACCGAATCTGCCTCTTTATACAACGACCTGGAGAAAATGAGTACCCAACAGCTGCTCACTCACATTAATGAAGAAGATCATAAAGTCCCTCAGGCTATACAAAAAGTCTTACCACAAATAGAAGCATTGGTAGAAGCTATTTTACCCAATATGCAACTTGGTGGTCGCTTATTTTACATTGGTGCTGGAACTAGCGGAAGATTAGGAATAGTAGATGCTTCTGAATGTCCGCCTACATTTGGTGTGGATCACAATACTGTAGTAGGGATAATTGCTGGTGGAGATACTGCCATTAGAAAGGCAGTAGAGAATGCAGAAGACGATGATCAACAAGCTTGGGTAGATTTACAGAACCAACAAATTACTGCTCTGGATTCAGTAGTAGGTATAGCTGCTTCAGGAAGAACGCCTTATGTGATTGGAGGTGTAACATCAGCCAAAGATAATGGTTCCGTAACGGGTTGTATTGTTTGTAACGACAATTCTGTATTAGCTAAAGCCGTTGCTTTTCCGGTAGAAGTAGTAGTAGGGCCAGAGTTTGTAACAGGAAGTACCAGAATGAAAGCTGGTACAGCACAAAAGCTAGTACTTAATATGCTTTCCACCGCCCTAATGATCCGTTTAGGAAAAGTGAAGGGAAATAAGATGGTGGATATGCAGCTAAGCAATGAGAAACTAGTACAAAGAGGAGTAGGTTACATTGTAGAGGCGCTTAATATTCCAGAAGGTGAAGCTAAAAGGCTATTACTGACTCATGGAAGTGTTAGAAAAGCAATAGAAAGCTATGCATGAGATTGAGCCATATTACGGTTGGTTAAATCGTTACAACTCTGTTAACGATCCACATTCTCCTTTTTACGAGAAAGTACATAACGAACTTTCTTACACCGACACTATTTACGGATACTACATTCATCCACAGTGGGATTTTATAGGTTCAGAAACCCTCTACATAAAAGTACTATTCACTAATTATGAGGAAGGTGTAGCGATAATAGAATTAATCGGTGAGTGGAACGATACGCTACATAACGACATTATGCACCTTAAAAGGAATCTCATTGATGAGTTAATCCCACAGAAGATTACTAAATTTATTCTAATAGGAGAAAGTGTCTTTAATTTTCATGGAAGTGATGATTGCTATTATGAAGAATGGTTCGAAGAGATAGAAGACGGATGGATAACAGCTATTAATTTCAGAGATTTTATTCAAGAAGAATGGAGCAGCTTTCACATAGACTACTACTTCAATTTTGGAGGAGAAGAACTGGAAATTGATAATTGGCGAACCATGACACCACAAATGTTGTATCAGCGAGTAAATCAAGTGATGCAAAAACGCATTTCTATTTAATGCGGTCTTTTTTTCTTGTATTGACAATTCCAATCGCTTTTGTTAACTTGACAGACTATGAAAATAAGACTTCTTATTTACTCATTTTTGATAATGCTTGTTGTGAGTCTTACTGCTCAGGAGACGAAGGAAAACAGTCGTTTAGAAGAGCTAATCTTTCATGTGAAAAAAGCCCCGAGAGTAAAAACAGACTATCAAAAAATTGCTGATCATTTAGTTATCATAGCTAAAGATGATCTTGAAAAAGCTAAACTTATTTACCTATGGTTATGCTTTAATATAAAATACGACGCCCTAAGTTTTCAAAAAGGGAAATATCAAGACCCTAGTCCAACTGTCACCATGTTGAATAGAAAAGCCGTATGCTCTGGTTATGGCAATTTATTTCAGGCGATGGGAAAACAAATTGGCTTAGAAATAGAAGTAGTAGGCGGTTATTCTAAAGGATATGGTTACCGATCTGGAACTGTTTTTAAAACAGGAAACCATGCTTGGAATGTTGTTAAAATAGGTGGGAAATCCATTTTAGTCGATGCTACCTGGGGAGCAGGTTATGTTCAAAAGAAAAAAGGGAAGCTACAGTTTGTTAAAAAGCTGAATATGTATTGGTTCAACACAAACCCGTATGAATTTGCCTTTACACACTTGCCTGACAAAGCAGAAAAATCTCTTTATCAATTTATTAACCCAGTGCTTACACTTCAACAGTTTTCTATTAACCCTACTATTGATGAAGCCTTTTTTAAATTAAAATTAGTGGATGCTAAAAAAGCATTGTCTGATCTGCGTAAAGGAATGGAACTCAATTTACCAGAATCTTTCACCATAGATATTGATTTTGAGATTCAACAAGCCCCATTGGTCTTAGAAAAAGGGAAAACCTATCAATTCAAGTGCTCATCTACTAATGGCTTAAAAATGGCAGTCATCACAAAAAATGACTTCTATCAAGTCCATAAAAGCGTTAATAGTACTTATGTTTTTGAATACACTCCTCAGAAAAAAGGTGACTTACAGTTAGGTATTCAATACCCTGATGATCCAAAAAAACAATTTTGGACTGTTTTAAAATACACAATAAAAAAATAATACAATGGCAGTATCTCTTTTCGAAAACTGGACCAAGCAACAAGCGACAACAAGTGCAGATGAAGTAATCGCTTCCGTTACTAAAGAACTGGAGCAGCTACAGAAATTTAGCAAGAGTATGTTTTGTATTCAAGACTACAGAGACCTTACGGTTCCTTATATCTCTGCTAATTGTGAAGCTTACACAGGTTTAAACCCAGAGGCATTCTATGCGAATGGACTAGAACAGTTATTACGACTTATTCATAAAGACGAAATAGCTCCTGTATTAGAGCTTCGTAAATATGGGTTTGAGCTTATTAATAAGATTAATCCAGAAAGTCGTTTAAGCATAGAAACATGTTACAAAGCAAGACTCTTTCATGAAGAAAAAAACAGATACACCAACATGCAGGTGGTGATACGTCCACTACTCATAAGTAGTGATGGAAAAGTTCTTTTAGAACTCATAGAATGGACAGATATTTCCTCTGTAGTCGTGCACCATGCTACTGATTTTCATTGGGAAATTACGTACACAAATACCAGTGGAAAGCTTATTAAAAAAACACCTGAAGACAGTTATAAAAAACTAACTCCAGCAGAAGAAAAAGTGGTAAAATTATTAGCCATAGGCAAAACATCTGAAGAAGCCGCAGAAACCTTAAACCTGAGTAAACATACCATTGACACGCATAGACGACGCATGTTAAAAAAATTCAAATGTAATAATACAACCGAATTATTAGCCGTATTAAGAAAAGCATAATTAAACTATCATTCCATCATGCCCTACACCGCTGCACCTTCACGCTACCAATCAATGCCTTACAACCGTTGCGGAAATAGTGGAATCTTATTGCCTGCCATTTCATTGGGCCTATGGCATAACTTTGGTGATGTAGATAATTTCGAAAAAGGAACAAAAACACTTCAAAAAGCATTCGATTTAGGAGTTACCCATTTCGATTTAGCTAATAATTATGGTCCTCCATACGGTTCAGCAGAAACCAATTTTGGAAAAATGTTAAAAAGGGACTTTGCTAGTTACAGAGATGAGTTACTCATTTCTAGTAAAGCAGGTTACGATATGTGGGACGGCCCTTATGGAGACTGGGGTTCAAAAAAATACTTGGTTTCTAGTTTAGACCAAAGCCTTAAACGGATGCAGTTAGACTATGTAGATATTTTCTACCATCATCGTCTAGACCCCGAAACACCTCTAGAGGAAACCATGCAGGCATTAGACCTAATTGTAAGACAAGGAAAAGCATTGTATGCCGGAATCTCTAATTATCCAGCAGATAAATTAATAGAAGCAAAAAAGATACTCGACCAATTAGGTACGCCTTACACTATCCACCAAGCACGTTATTCTATGTTAGATAGAGCACTTGCCGATGAGGTTTTACCAGCTATTGAAAAAGAAAAGATAGGTTGTATTGTATTCTCTCCGCTTGCACAAGGTATGTTAACAGACAAATACCTAAAAGGAATTCCTGAAGGGTCAAGAGCAGCCAGTGGGTCACGACATTTAGATGAGAAAAAAGTACTTGCTACCATAGAAATCGTTAAACAGCTCAACGAAGTAGCTGCACAACGAGGTCAAAAACTATCCCAAATGGCTATTGCTTGGTTACTACACGATAAACGAATAAACTCCGTTTTATTAGGTGCTAGCTCTCCAGAACAAATAGAAGAAAATGTCTCTTCTTTGAATAATCTTCATTTTACTGACGAAGAAATTCAAAAGATAGAAACCATCTTAAAAGCTTAAACATTACCTACGTACTTCAACAGCTCTTCGTCTTACAGGGCGTCTAGCTGTTTTTTTCACGACCACTACTTTCCTTGCAGGAGCAGCTTTTACTACACGTACATTTGCTGGCCTAACCACTGCTACATCCCTGCTTGTAGTAGCACAAGAAACTAGTAAGCCGAAACCTAAAATCAATCCAATTACTTTCATAGACAGTTAGACTAGAAAATAGTCAGGAGGTTTAATTCTATTTTGTTCGTAAGAATTTTATCTTTGCAACATGAAACTCGCACAGCGAGACCGAATTAAGAAAATTTAGTTCTCGGAATATAGGGTAACAACTTAATTCCCTGATTTGCGCATCAAATGAAAGACATGAATAAAAAAGTAGCCTTATTAATATTAGATGGTTGGGGTGTAGCCACCAACCCAGAAGTATCCGCTATCGAAAAAGCGAATACTCCTTTTATGGATTCTCTCTATCCAAAATACCCACACAGTAAACTGGAAGCATCAGGCTTAGCAGTAGGTTTGCCAGAAGGGCAAATGGGAAACTCTGAAGTAGGGCACATGAACATAGGTGCAGGTAGAATTGTGTACCAAGATCTTGTAAAGATTAACAAAGCAGTAGAAGAAGGAACGCTTAAAAATGAAAAAGTATTAACCGATGCATTGGCTTATGCCAAAGAATCAGGAAAAAACGTTCACTTTTTTGGTTTACTATCAGACGGAGGAGTTCACTCTCACATCAACCACCTAAAAGGACTATGCTCACTAGCAAAAGACCAAGGAGTAGATAACGTATTTGTACACGCTTTCACTGACGGTAGAGACACCGACCCAAAAGGAGGAAAAGCATACATCGCTGACTTAGAGAAGCACATGGCTACTACTACTGGTAAGATTGCCAGTTTGATTGGTAGATACTATGCCATGGACAGAGACAACCGTTGGGAGCGAGTAAAACTAGCTTACGACGTAATGGTAAAAGGAACAGGGACTTCTTTTGCTTCCGCTAATGACGCGATAGAAGCAGCTTACGCTGACAACGTAACCGATGAATTCGTAAATCCTTCTGTAATCACTGGAGCAGACGGAAAATTACTTGCCACCATCGAAGAAGGAGACGTAATTATGTGTTTCAACTTCCGTACCGACAGAGGAAGAGAAATCAGCCAAGCACTAACACAAAAAGCATTTCCTGAGCAAGACATCGTTCCTTTAAATGTAAAGTACTTAACCATGACTAATTACGACGAAACATTTAAAAATGTAGGCGTGGTGTATGACAAAGGAAACCTTCAAAAGACACTAGGTGAAGTATTGGCTGCGGCAGGGAAAAAACAAATCCGTATTGCAGAAACAGAAAAGTACCCACACGTAACTTTCTTTTTCTCTGGAGGACAAGAAGAGCCATTCGAAGGAGAAACACGTTTGTTGTGTCCATCTCCAAAAGTAGCTACTTACGACCTACAACCAGAGATGAGTGCCAACGACATCAAAGACAAAATAATCCCTGAATTAGAGAAAGGAGAAGCAGATTTCGTGTGTCTGAACTTTGCTAATCCAGACATGGTAGGGCATACAGGCGTATTTGAAGCAGCCGTAAAAGCATGTGAAACGGTAGACAGTTGTACGAAAGAAGTGGTAGAAGCAGGCCTTGCAAACGATTACTCATTCATCATTATTGCTGATCATGGAAACTCTGACTTTATGATCAATCCAGACGGGTCGCCAAACACGGCTCATACCACCAACTTGGTTCCCTGTATTTTGGTAGACAACGACTACCAGAAATCTATAAAAGACGGTAAACTAGGTGACTTAGCTCCTACTATCTTAGAATTAATTGGGGTAGATCAACCTGCAGAGATGACGGGAGATTCCTTGTTGTAAAAGGATAGCGACCAATTAAATTAAAAATGCCTGTTTCCTTCAAAATTGAAAGGAACAGGCATTTTTGTTTAAAACCTGCTAAAACACAGGCTTTAAAATGGTTAAAAACACCGGTCTGTCTGTACAATGTCATGCATTGCCATATGTAAGCCTTTTACATTTGTAAGTATAAATACTTATAAAAAACATAAGTATTGTAGATTATTAAACTTACTCAATTACAATGAAAAAGAAATTCTTACAAATAATAGCTGTTACAGGTATTCTATTCCTCTCGTCATGTGGTGGGGGTAGCACAGAAGCCACTTCTGAATCTATAGCAACCGAAGCAACTACATTAGAAATAGAAAAACCTCAACTAACATTTGGGTTCATCAAATTAACAGATATGGCTCCTTTGGCAATAGCTAAGGAATTAGGCTACTTCGAAGAAGAAGGTTTATATGTATCAGTAGAAGCACAAGCAAACTGGAAAAATATTTTAGACCGAGTAATAGACGGTCAATTGGATGGTTCGCATATGTTAGCAGGTCAGCCAATTGCTGCACAAGCAGGTTTTGGTAGACAAGCAGAGTTACAGACTCCTTTCTCAATGGATCTAAATGGAAATGGTATTACAGTTTCTAATGAGGTATGGAAAAAGATGAAACCTAATGTTCCAATGGAAGGTGGTAAACCTGTTCACCCTATTTCAGCAGACGCTATTAAACCAGTAGTTGAAGAGTACAAATCAAATGGTAAGCCTTTTAAAATGGGAATGGTATTTCCAGTGTCTACTCATAATTATGAGATTCGTTACTGGTTAGCGGCAGCAGGAATTAATCCTGGAATGTATACAGCAGCAAACATTCAAGGACAGGTAGATGCAGATGTATTATTGTCTGTAACACCACCACCACAAATGCCAGCTACTTTAGAAGCAGGAACTATTTACGGCTACTGTGTAGGAGAACCTTGGAACCAACAAGCAGTATTCAAAGGAATTGGTGTGCCAGTTGTTACTAACCTCGATATATGGAAAAATAATCCTGAGAAAGTATTTGTAATGACGAAACAATTCATCGAACAAAATCCAAATACAGCAATCGCCGTTACTAAAGCATTGATTAGAGCAGGTAAATGGTTAGACAATCCAGCAAATAGAGCAACGGCAGTTGGTATTCTTTCAAAACCAGATTATGTAGGAGCTGATTCAGTAGTAATCGCTAATTCTATGACAGGTACTTTTGAATTCGAAAAAGGAGATAAGCGCTCTATGCCAGACTTCAATGTATTTTATAAATACAATGCTACTTATCCATTCTATTCTGATGCAGTATGGTTTTTAACTCAAATGAGAAGATGGGGACAAATCCCTACACCAAAACCTGCTAGCTGGTACAAAAAGACAGCTCAGAATGTGTACAGACCAGATGTATGGAAAAAAGCAGCAGCATTGTTAGTGGCAGAAGGTAAAATACCTGCATCTGATGTGCCTGTAACAGATGGGTACAAGACTCCTACAGCAGACTTTATCGATGGAACTGAGTACAATGGTAAAGATCCAATTGGATATATCAACAGCTTCGAAATCGGTAACAAAGACGATGAAGCATTAGTAACAAAATAATTTAAACTTAAAACCGATTTTTTCATAACTGTTGAAGTTGAATTAGTACGCTGGCAATACCATTGACTTATTGTCAGCTACTGATTTATAAAGCAGTTAATCACACTTACCTCCCCTTTACTAAGGAGAGGAGAAAGCAAAACTGAGACCGACAGATTTTCAGTTTAGCTAAAAAATTAACACTAAGATGAAGGGTAATTTAAAAAAAATAGGGCTTACTGTATTGGCTATGATCGTTTTTTTGATCATTTGGCAAACAGGGTCACAATCGCTTTATAACATAGAAGCGGAAAGAAAAATTTCAGAAACTACTACTTCGGCAGGTGCTGAAGCAGGTGAAGAAATGAAAAAATGTATCGCCTCAGGTGATATTAGTTGTCAGCCAAATACATTGCCATCACCAAAGCAAGTATGGCATGCTGCTGGGAGTTTAATAAAAGATTCTAAAGAAATTGGTGTTAAAAAAGCAGCCTTTAAAAAGAAGACAGCCAAAACAAATGCTAGTCGTAAAAAGAAAGGTTTGAAAGCAATTACCTACACAGGAAGACCTTCTTTTGTAGATCAAATAATAACTAGTTTAAAAACAGTATTCTTTGGTGTGTTGCTAGCCTTAGTAATCGCCGTACCTATTGGTATCATCTTAGGTCTAAGTCCTAATTTTAGAAGTGCTACCAACTGGTTAATTCAAATTTTTAAACCTGTATCTCCAGTAGTTTGGTTACTTCTTGTTTTTATGATTGTAAAAACATTGATGGCTGGCTCTGAAGGGGACAAGGCATTTATCATCTCATTCATTAGTGTGGGGCTTTGTTCTATGTGGGCTACATTGGTTAACACAGCAGTAGGTGTTTCCACAGTAGACGAAAGTTATTTAAATGTAGCAAGAGTACTGCGTTTAGGAGTCGGTAAAAAAATCTTAAAGGTAGTATTACCATCTGCTATCCCAATGATATTTACAGGACTTAGAATTACCGTTTCTGTTTCTTGGATGGTGTTAATCGCTATTGAATTATTAGCTCAAAGTCCAGGTTTAGGATCTTTTGTATGGGAAGAGTTTCAGAATGGAGCCAACGATTCTAATGCTAAAATTTTAGTAGCCATGTTTGTAATCGGAATCATTGGTTTTGCGTTAGATAAAATCATGTTGTTTATCCAAGGGTTTGCAAGTTTTGATGACAAACAAAAAGTATCTCCTTTTGCTTTCATAACTAAATTTCTCACTAAAAAGACAGCGTAGTTATGGCATTCTTAGAACTAAAAAATGTATGTAAAAGCTACGGAGAGGGTGAAAATAAAACGGAGGTTTTAAAAGACATCAACTTGACTGTAGAAGAAGGGGAGTTTATTTGTATCATCGGTTTTTCTGGTAGTGGAAAAACCACACTGATCAACCTGATAGAGGGACTTATTTTCCCTGATAGTGGTGAAATTCTTCTAGATGGAAAACCAATTACAGGACCCGGGCCTGATAGAAGTATTGTATTCCAAAACTATTCTTTACTTCCTTGGCTTAACGTAGCTGGAAATGTGAATATGGCTGTACGAGAAGTATTTCCTAAATGGAGTAGAAAAGAACAGCTCGACAGAACAAAGGAATATGTGAGTAAGGTAAACCTAACACCTGCTCTAGACAAAACTCCCGCTGAACTTTCTGGTGGAATGAGACAACGTGTATCGGTTGCCAGAGCATTAGCTATCAGTCCAAAGGTAATGCTGCTAGATGAGCCGCTAAGCGCATTGGATGCTTTGACTAGAGGAACGCTTCAAGACGAAATTACAAGCATTTGGGCAGAGGATAAGAAAACAGTGGTTATGATTACCAACAGTGTAGACGAAGGTTTAATCATGGCCGATCGAATTATTCCGCTGACACAAGGACCAGGCTCAACCCTAGGACCTCAATTTCATGTAAACATAGAGCGTCCACGAGAGAAAACGAAACTCAATAACGACGAAAATTATAAAAAACTGCGTAACGAGATTACAAAGTACATGATTGAAATCAATCAAGAAATGAAACAACAGTCTAATGCCGATAAGTTTGTCTTACCAGACTTAAAGCCAATAGCTGTAAAACCCGTTAAATTTTCATAGATATGTCAGTAGTACAAACGAATAAATCGCCGATGCTGGACATAGTAAATCTATCGAAAGTATATCCTACGCCTAAAGGACCTTATGTGGTATTAGAAGGCTTAGACCTTAAAATTTCTGAAGGAGAATTTATTGCCATTATTGGGCACTCTGGATGTGGAAAATCTACTCTATTGAGTATGATTGCTGGTTTAAATGAAATTTCAAAAGGAGCTATCATTCTAAATAACAAACAAATTATAGGTCCAGGACCAGATAGAGGAGTAGTTTTTCAAGCACCTAGCTTATTCCCTTGGATGACTACTTTGGATAACGTATTACTCGGCGTAAAACAAGTGTTCCCTCATGGAAGCAAACAAGAAAGAATAGACATTGCAAAATACTATTTAGCAAAAGTAGGTCTAGAAAATTCTTTTGATAAAAAAGCAAGTGAATTATCACAAGGAATGCAACAGAGAGTAGGTATTGCTCGTGCATTTGCTTTAAAGCCAAAAATATTGTTGTTAGACGAACCATTTGGCATGTTGGATTCATTGACTAAAAATGAGTTACAACAAGTATTGGTAGATATTTGGCAACAAGAAGGCATAACGGCTATTATGGTTACACACGATGTAGATGAGGCTATTTTCTTATCTGATCGTGTTGTAATGATGACCAGTGGACCATATGCTAAAATTGGGAAGGAGCAAGAGATTTTGTTTTCTAGACCACGGAACAAAGTAGCGGTTATGGAAGATCCTAACTACTACAAAGAGAGAGAAGGACTAATTGATTTTTTAAATGAAGAATAAATAAAAATTTTGAGACTTTGGTAATACATATGTTGCCGAAACTCAATCAACCTAAACTTAACTTTTAATACTAATAACAATGAAAAATAGACATTTCATACTAGCCGCAGCGATGGGCTTGTCATCACTAGGAGCAACAGCTCAAACTAAAGTAGACCTTGGTCAATTGACTATTAAAGGACAAATTAAACCACGTGCAGAACTGTATAACGGTATTAACGGTCCTGTAAATGGTGGCCCAGCACTTGGAGCAGGTAATAACACACCTGGATTAGCTATTCAACAGCGTTCCAGATTAACGTTTAATTACAAAAAAGATAAGTTAACCATTCAGATATCTCCACAATACGTTAATTTTTGGGGAGCAGAAGCACAAACACACTCATTAGTGGCAGATCAAGGCCCAAACACTTCTTTTAGTTTGTTTGAAGGTTGGGCACAATACCAATTTACGGAAAAGTCCGCTGTGAAATTTGGTCGTCAACCATTAGTATACGGAGATCAGCGTATTTTAGGTGGATTAGATTGGGCTGCAGCTGGTAGAGCACACGATGCATTGGTGTACAAATTTAAATCTGGTTCTACTAGCTTTGATATTGGTGCTACCTACAACGATACACAGCATAATAATGATGTAAATCAGTTTGCAGGAACTGCTGGAA
>JBGCEI010000207.1:0-14690 GCA_045106295.1 Cyclobacteriaceae bacterium | reverse complement strand
ATAAACCTCGATGCTCACAATAAAATGATCTCACGTATTAGCTCACTTCATTGAAGACCCAAAGCCTAGTTTTCCTTTTATCTGTCTTACTGTAAGTGGAGGTCATACGCAATTGGTTTTAGTAAAAGATTATTTGGACATGCAAGTAGTTGGACAAACGATAGATGATGCTGCTGGTGAAGCTTTTGATAAATCGGCTAAGCTACTGGGTTTACAATATCCTGGAGGACCATTAATCGACAAACTAGCTGCTGAAGGAAACGAAGACGCCTACTCTTTTTCAAAATCAAATGTAGGTGATCTTGACTTCTCATTTAGTGGATTAAAAACAAGCATTCTTTACTTTTTACAGAAAGAAATCAGAAAAGACGATCAATTCATTGAAAACAACAAAGCAGATTTAGCAGCAAGTATCCAAAAAGCTATTATCGATGCTTTATTTAGCAAACTGACAAAAGCAGTTAAACAATACAATTGCACAGACATTGCCATTGCAGGCGGTGTAGCTGCAAATAAAGGGCTTAGAACCCGATTAGAAAAAGAAGCAAAAGAAAACAACTGGAATGCCTTCATTCCTAAATTCGAATTCTGTACAGACAATGCAGCTATGATAGCTATTGTAGCTCACTATAAATACCTAGCAAACGAATTCACTGATTTATCGATTAGTCCAGAACCGAGGATGAAACTTTGATTTAGATTGTAAGACTTTGAGACTATAAGACACCGTGCCTGCGGCAGATAGGTTAGGCGTTAGATTTTAGACAATGTCATTTTCATTCTTAACTCTTCAAAATTTAGAGTTCATTTCTTAATTCGTTTAATTCTTTTCTCTATCCAAAAAACTCAGCCACTAAAGCCAACCCAACTCCCAATAGAAGAAAAAACCACTTCTTTTTATCTAAGCGATGTTCTGGAGAGGATTCAAAAAATATAGTAGTCGCTATATGAAGTAAATTTCCCGTTACTATAGCAAACAAATATTCTGTAATAGATCCATGAAGTACATCACTCAATAAATTGATGGAAAATAAACCTAAAGGAGAAGCTAAAGCGAATATAATAAGGTAAGTAATATGCTTACGCTTTTTTATTCCTTGTGCCATTAATAGACTAGACAAGGCAAAAGCAGCAGGTATCTTATGCAGTATAATACCGTATAACAAATGTCCTCCATGATGATCATGGTTATGATGATGACCAACTGAAGAAAGAGCCGTTCCTTCTAAAAAAGCATGTAGACAGAGAGATAAAACCAGTACTATTGGGCTAAACGAACTGTGCACATGCACATGGCCGTGTTCTACTCCACCGGAAAAAAGCTCCAATACTTTTTGCAAGAAAAAACCACCTAAAAGAAAAGAACTAATTACGATTAGGGAAGAATCTGCTTCATAAAAAAGCTCTGGCAACATGTGTACTACCGTAATACACAATAAATATGCTCCTGAAAAGGTCAGCAAATACCGATAATTAATCTCTTTTGCTTTGTAAACAAAAGGGATCATTCCTCCAATCAATACACTCAATAATAATAAAGCTATTTCCATCTTTTTAATTAGATTTTGAGACCTTAGATATTAGACATAAAACTGAATTACAAACTTCAACCTCAAACCTCCAAAAAAATACTATGTCAAATTCTAACATCTAACCTGCCTGCCGCAGGCACGGTGTCTAGTTTCTTAAAGTCTTATTTTTTTCTCGCAACAATAATCAATCGGTCAGAGGTAGTCTTATCGTACTCCTCTAATTGATAATTACCAAACGTCTTTTCTATTTTCCAGCCTTTTAAATACGATTCAAAATCTTCTAATGGAATCACTTTTACTCGTTCAGTAAAATGATATGACTTCCCTTTATCTGTAAAACGAATATTTTTTGTAATAAAGCCTTTTATTACTTCTCTTGTGATATGGAAGGTAACTCCATCGACCGTTTTTTCTTCTTTTGAAACAAGGTTCGCTACTACCTTATCGGTATTCATGAAATCAATCACCAATCGACCGTTTGGAAGTAAGGTCTCTTTAATGGCTTCTATGGTTTGGTAATTTTCTTTTTCATCATCGAAATACCCGAAACTGGTAAATAAGTTCAATACATAATCAAAGCTTTCTTTTGCTAATACTTCCCTCATATCATGAACTACAAATTTTAAGCGTTCATTCGAAAATTCATTCGCAGCAGCAATACTTTGAGGTGCTAAATCTGCTCCTACTACATCAAATCCTTTTTTATTCAAGTAGATAGAATGCCTCCCTTTTCCACATGCTAAATCTAACAGTTTATCTTCTTTTGTAAACTGTAAATAATTGATCAATTGATCAATAAAGCGCTGCGCCTCATTATCATCTCTATTTTTATAAAGTGTATGATAATACGGTGAATCAAACCAATCAGTAAACCATTCTGCCATCTAACTTACTTTTTATTTTTTACTAATAATTCCTTAACCCCTTCCGTTGACACAGCTTGCATCGCTCCTCTTTCATCTTCATAAATGAAATACCCTTCTGTTCCATCTATAGACTCTACTAACTTCATAGCTCCTTCTACTCCTTTCACCATACATGCCGTAGCCAGTGCATCTGCCGTCATACAACTGTTTGACACTATGCTTGCGCTAAGTAAGTGATGATCTACCGGAAATCCTGTCTTGGGAGAGATAGTATGTGCATATTTTTTCCCATCTATTAATTTAAAGTTTCGATAATTACCCGAAGTAGCCATTGCTTGGTCTTTTAATGACAACGCCTGGTGTAAACTACGCCTTGTTTTAGTTGGGTCTTCAATACCAATCGTCCAACGTTTCCCATTCGTTTTTTCTCCTCTACAAACTACCTCACCACCTATTTCAACCATCAGTGATGTAATCCCTTTTGATACTAAGAAATCAGCCACCAAATCCGATCCGTAGCCTTTTGCAATGGCACTAAAGTCTAATTGCGTTCTAGGGTTTTCTTTTTCAACAACAGACTGAGCCAATTTGATTTTATCCATTCCTACTATTTCTAGTAATGATGCGACTGCCTGCTCTGTTGGAATAGTACTAGGCTTGCTGTATCCGAAACCCCATGCATTTACCAATGGCATCACTGTTGGATCAAATGCTCCACCCGTTAATTGGTGTATTCGAAAAGATTCGTTTAATACCGTTAAAAAATAATCTGACGGGTCTTCTAAATTATTTGACTGATTAAAAGAACTTATTTCAGCATCAGGAATATAAGTAGACACCGATCGATTGTACACTTCCAATAAAGAATCCACCTCTTTTTGAAAGTCTCGTTGCTGATCATCAGCATATTTCACAGAATAGCTTGTTCCCATCGTGGATCCATAAAACTGGATATAGGGCTGTTCTTTCTTTGGTTCACAAGAAACCAGTCCTATTATCAGCGAAAAAAGAGTAATCCATCTATTCATGTCTATTCATTTTGTAAGCAATTGTCGTCTACACCTAATTTCTTATCAGCAAATGCTTAATTGCTCAGTACTTTTCAACAAAAGTATGTATTTTAGTGGAATAATTCGTTGCTATGCGAGAAGACTACCTTACTGGAGACGATGAGTCTTACACACCCGAAGAAAAAGAATACGAGAAAGCCCTGCGCCCACTCAGTTTTGATGATTTTTCTGGGCAAGACAAAGTAGTCGACAACATCAAAATATTTGTACACGCTGCCAAGCAACGTAAAGAGCCTTTGGACCACGTATTGCTTCATGGACCTCCAGGACTAGGAAAAACAACACTTTCCAATATCATCGCCAACGAACTAGAAACAGGAATCAAAATCACTTCTGGACCTGTACTAGACAAACCAAGTGACTTGGCTGGACTACTAACCAACTTAGAAGATTTTGACGTTTTATTTATTGATGAAATTCACCGCCTAAATCCTGTCGTAGAAGAATACCTCTACGCTGCGATGGAGGATTACAAAATAGACATTATGCTAGATTCTGGACCAAGTGCCAGAAGCATACAGCTTTCGCTGAATCCTTTCACTCTGATTGGAGCTACAACTCGTTCTGGCTTACTAACAGCACCACTTCGTGCACGTTTTGGAATAAATGCACGTTTAGAATATTACGACTCTACATTACTATCTAAAATCATTACTCGCTCCGCTAATTTATTAGAATCACCTATCGATGCGGATGCAGCTGGTGAAATAGCAGGAAGGAGCAGAGGAACACCTCGTATTGCCAACAATCTATTACGTAGAACTCGTGACTTTGCTCAGGTAAAAGGAGATGGACGTATTACTTTAGCTATTGCTAAAATGGCACTAGAAGCATTAGATGTAGATCAAAATGGCTTAGATGATATGGACAACCGTATCTTACAAACCATCATAGAGAAATTTAAAGGAGGACCAGTAGGACTAAGTACCATTGCTACCGCCTGCGGAGAAGAAGCTGAAACGATAGAGGAAGTCTACGAACCATTCCTAATTAAAGAAGGATTCATTAAGCGGACTGCCCGAGGTAGAGAAGCTACAGAACTAGCTTACCAACATCTCAAAATAGCTCCTCCAGCAAGTAGAGGAACTTTGTTTGATTAGAGAGTAATGAGAAAAATTCAAAACATATTCTTTCTACTTTTATTAATCACTTTTGGTTGTAACTCTAAGCAATCTAATACAACAGATTACTCTTTTGCTAATGTAAAAACAGAACTAATCAAAGGTAGAGTCAATGATTACGGAAACATTTTAACTGAGCCAGAAGAAAGTACGCTAAATGAATTATTAAAATCATTAGAAGACTCGATAGGTTCTCAACTTGTTATTCTTACTATTGATTCACTCTATGGAGAAACGATTGAAAGCTATTCTTTAAAAGTTGCTGACAAAAAAATTGGCAGGGCTAGTCATAATGACGGTATTCTAATTTTAGTCTCAGTAAAAGATAGAAAGGTTAGAATTGAAGTAGGATACGGATTAGAGTTAATAATAAAAGATGAAATTGCATGGAGAATAATTAATCAACAAATAACTCCTGAATTTAAAAAAGGTAATTTCTTCGAAGGTTTAAATAAAGGGTCTGAAGAAATCATTCAGTTAATTTATTCAAACCCTGAACTTGTAGGGAAAGAGTGGGAGTCACAGAAAAAATAATTTAATGCACCCTATCCCCTCTCAACTCTAATTCAGGAAGCATTTTTTCTTCGAAGACAAGCCATTCTTACCTAAAGAAAGGTTAATCCAATTCTTCTATTAAGACCTTGTTCAAAAATCCTGATTAAGGTAGACAACTGAATGTTCGCTTTGCAATTTTCGAGTTTTGAAATGTAACTTTTTTTTGTCCCTGCTTTATTAGCCAATTGTTCTTGGGTCAAATTAGCATCCTTCCGTGCCTCTTTTAACATCTCACTAATAATAAATAGTTGAGCATTTTCTTCGTAGACATTTCGTGTTTCACTCCCTATCTTTCCGTGTTCTAGCTCAATTAAGTCATCGAAATTCTTCACTCCTTTATATTTCCCCATACCCTTATTTTTTTGAATTAAAATACTCTTTCATTAACGAAATTGCTTTATCAATTTCTTTTTTTGGTGTTTTCTGTGTCTTCTTTTGAAACCCATTAAAAAGCACCACCAGTTTTCCTTCATCAAAGCAACAGAATATTCTATAAATGTTTGATTGATACTCAACTCTTATTTCGTACAAACCTTCTGTACCCGTTAAGTGTTTGAGAAATTTCTCTGGAATTCTATCTACTTGCTTAATTAGTTCAAGTACATATTGAATTTTATTTCTTACTTTTTCATTCTGTTCTGAATAAAACGATACAAAGTGTGAATCATAAAACGTAATTTCTCTTACCACACACTAAAGTTATCTTAAAAGATAACAAAAAACAACTATTCTAAGTTCAGAATATAAATTTAATGCACCCTATCCCCCCTCAACTCTAATTCAGGAAGCATTTCTTCTTCAAAGGCAAGCCACTCTTTCCAGCGTTGCTTCACTTTCTCTTCTGGAGAATAGAGGTGAGCTAAATCAAGAAAGGTACGGTAATGGCCTGCTTCGGAAACCATGAGTTCGTGGTAAAAATTCTTGAGTGATTCGTCGTTGATTTCTAAAGAAAGTAAACGGAAACGTTCACAACTTCTCGCTTCTATGAGTGCGCTCATCAGGAGATTATCCATCAATCGGAATTCTGCTCCAAATCCTTTTTTACAGAATTTAAGTAGCTTGGCTACGTATTCATCTACTCGGGTTCTCCCTAGAGAAGCTCCCCGTTTACTGAGTTCTGCCAATACCATTCTGAAATGTCCCCATTCCTCCGCGACAATTGGCGTAAGCGTATTGACTAATTCTATTCGTTCAGGGTTACTGACAATCAAGTGAATACAAGAGGCTGCTGCTTTCTGCTCGCAATACGCATGGTCTTGTAAAATCTCAATGATTTTTTTTTCTACGATATTAACCCAGCGTGGGTCAGTTGGTAATTTTAGTCCTAGCATAGTTTTGTATTAGTAAGAGAATTAGCCCTACTTTGTCATCTTAGGAAAAAGTGGAGCAAAAAGTTGATGGATGATAGTAAACACCGTATTTTTGCTCCTGTTAATTAAGTTTTCCAATTTAAATAAAAGCGAGCTATAAAAGATAGTAATCGCTAAAAAAAATGATTCTGACAGTTTCCAGTTTTTAGAAGCTATTCACAGAGATCTGTTTTCTTTCTTTTCCGAATATCTACCACACTTTAATATTGTCAAGTTTTCTTATCAGAGACACGCATTTGACTATTTAAAATCCTTATTCAAGCTAGAAAAACAGAGCCAATTGTCAAGAGATCTCTGATTATATCGGAGACATTAGAAGTAATTTCATACTGTATTTCAATAAAGAGAAAGAAGAAAAATGTCGAGTAGATAAGTATGTATCTAACCTTTTAGCTAGTGATTTCTAGAAATTTAGCATACGTAAATCAACTAAAGGAGTTCTTAAAGCAAGATTCCATTATGCAAAAGTAAATGTAATGACAGCAGAAGGGAAATGGCTGAATCTTATTATTAGTCAAGAAAGACCAAGACGGGAAAACTAAGTATTCATTGTCAAACATGCACAACGATCACATTAAACACCTCGCAGAAAAACAAAGTCAACGAATTTATGTGGAACAAATATTCAAAGAAGGTAAAAATTTAGTGGGCATGGGAGATTATCAAATTAGAGGATGGAATGGTTTTCATAATCACATGGCAATTTGCATGATGGCTATGTTACTAATGGCTAAAGTGAAAATAGAAAATGAAGAGGAGAATTATTCATCTGCTACTATTCGCAAAATCATCAATCTGTGCATAAAAATGAAAATAGATGAACCTGATTTAGCCATAGCCACCATATTCAAACAACACGATAGATACATCAGGCAGCTTAAACGAGATCAGTACTTAAATAAGGAAAAAACCTAAGATGACAAAGTAGGATTAAAAAAGATCTTATAAAAATGGTTGTAATCAATTCACTCCTCTTATTTTTGTAAAAGATGCCTTCCGTTTTACATAATCAGCTCGCTTACCTAAAAGGAGTAGGTCCTAAGAAAGCAGACCTATTAAAACAAGAGCTTCGGATTACTACCTATGAAGATTTACTCTTTCATTTTCCATTCCGTTACGAAGACAAAAGTAAAATCTATTCTATTAATCAGTTAACAGGACAAGAACAGCATGTTCAGTTATTAGGAAAGTTTATTCGTTCCGAGACAATAGGTGAGGGAAGAAAAAAACGATTAGTTGCTCACTTTGTAGATCAGACGGGGGAAGTAGAGATTATTTGGTTCAAAGGAGTCGACTGGGTACGTAAGTACATCAACACGCAAGATAAATTCTTAGTTTTTGGAAAACCGACCGTTTATGGAAAGAAAATCAATTTTGCTCATCCAGAAGTAGAAGTTGTAGACAATGTATCTGCCAAGACTGGCTTTTTACAACCGATTTACCATACAACCGAAAAACTTAAAAAAGGATATGTGGATTCTAGAGCCATTGGGAATTGGGTAAGGAGTATCTTAACGGAAGTAAAAGAATGGGAGATTAAAGAAAATCTAACCACATCTATTCTAACCAATTATCGTTTTGTTAGTAGGTATGCTGCCATGCAAGCCATTCACTTCCCTACGAACTGGCAAGATTTACAACAGGCACAAGAACGACTGAAGTTTGAAGAACTTTTCTTTTTTCAATTAAAGCTAGCCAAACAGAAATCAGGTAGAAAAGTCTCTTTTATAGGACAAAAGTTCGAATCCATTCCAACGGTTACAGAATTCTATTCTAACCATGTACCTTTTGATTTAACCAATGCTCAAAAAAGAGTAGTCAAAGAAATACGAGTAGATGTAAACTCTGGTGTACAGATGAACAGGCTGCTACAAGGAGATGTAGGAAGTGGTAAAACCATAGTGGCTTTTATTTCCATGTTGATGGCATTAGATAATGGTACGCAAGCCTGTCTTATTGCTCCTACAGAGATATTAGCCAGCCAACATTACCAAGGGTTAAAAGAATATGTAGATAAACTGTCTCTTTCTATTGGGATACTAACCGGCTCATCCAAAACAAAAGAACGAAATCAGTTGCTGGAAGAATTGAAAGCAGGTGAATTGCAGATACTAGTCGGAACACATGCGTTATTGGAAGACAGGGTTCAATTTCAGAATTTAGGTTTGTGTGTCATTGACGAACAGCATCGTTTTGGTGTAGCTCAACGAGCAAAACTGTGGAAGAAAAACGAGCAAATTATTCCACATGTATTGGTAATGACGGCAACACCCATTCCACGGACATTAGCTATGACGCTCTATGGCGATTTAGACGTTTCAGTCATTGATGAATTACCTCCCGGTAGAAAACCAATTCAAACCGTACACCGCTTTGAAGGGAATAGATTACGAGTCTTACAATTCATTGAAGACGAAGTAAAAAAAGGAAGACAAGTGTACATAGTGTACCCTTTGATCGAAGAATCTGAGAAATTGGACTTAAATCATTTAATGGACGGTTACGAAAGTATTTCGAGACGTTTTCCATTGCCCGACTATTCCATTAGTGTAGTGCATGGTAGGATGAAACCTGCTGATAAAGAATACGAAATGCAACGTTTTGTAACGGGGAAAACACAGATTATGGTAGCTACTACTGTGATAGAAGTAGGAGTAAACGTACCCAATGCTTCAGTAATGATTATTGAAAATGCTGAGCGTTTTGGATTGTCTCAGTTGCATCAGTTGAGAGGAAGAGTGGGGCGTGGCGCTGAGCAATCGTACTGTATCTTGATGTCAGGACATAAACTGTCTAAAGAAGCCAAAGTGCGGATAGACGCTATGTGTCGAACAAATGACGGGTTTGAAATAGCAGATGTAGACTTAAAACTTCGTGGTCCAGGAGAAATAGACGGAACACAACAAAGTGGTGTGCTAGATTTAAAAATCGCAGACTTAGGTCAAGATGGACTGATTTTACAGCATGCCCGTAAAGAAGCATTTGAACTCATGGACGATGATCCATCGCTCGAGAAAGAAGAAAACCTACCCGTAAAAGAGTTTACACTCAATAAAGAAAAAGGACGATTAGGTTGGGGGAAGATTAGTTAGAGTAATCTATTCCGATTTAAAATAGTCGCTAAAAAACTGGAGTTGGTATTTTATGGAGTTTGCCCAGTAATCCCAGTTGTGTCTACCTGGTCTTTCAGTATAATCGTGTAAGATGTTTCTTTCCAACATTTTTTTGTGCAACCGCTTATTAGCGTCATAAAAAAAGTCTTGAACACCACAGTCAAATATAAGAGCTAGGTTGTTCCTTTTTAGAAGGTGTAACATATTGATGATAGTGTTTTTCTCCCACGTCTCTTTGTTTTCAGCATAGTTACCTAGTCGGTTACTGATATCCCAATTAGCCGGGAAAGGCCGTATATCTACTCCTCCGCTCATACTTCCAGCTGCACCCCAAATATCCTGATGTTTAAAAGCAAGGTAGAAGGCACCATGCCCTCCCATGCTCAAACCAGCAATCGCTCTCCCTGATTTTTTGGCTACCGTATTGTATCGTTCATCTATTTTGTTAATAAGCTCTTTTGATACGTATGTTTCATACCTCATTTTTTCATCAATAGGACTGTCAAAATACCAACTAGTTTTCCCACCATCAGGACATACTATGATAATGTTGTATTTGTCTACATATTCTCTTAGTCTAGGGACTCCAGATACCCAGCTTAAATAACTACCACCGGCACCATGCAGTAAATATAATACAGGTAATTTTTCTTTCTTGGATGAATAACTGTCTGGAGTTATTATAATATTTGAAATAGCTTTTTTCATTGATTTACTCATAACGATGGCGGTATCTATTTTTGAAGCCTTTACGACTAAATTAGTACAGATTAAAAAAGCTAATATAATTTTTGGTTTCATACCTAGGTAGATTGTTACGGAATGTAAACTTACCGTTTTTATCAATTTTATAAAAAATATTACTTGACTTATGAATCTCTTTTGCTAGAATTTACTTGTGTATAACTTCTAAAAACAAATCAGAAAAATTATCTGTTAGTCATGTAGTTTTGTAGCAAATAATACGAGCATGATAAAGCATCCTGATTTTTTTGAACAGCGCCATAATTCCAATACCGAAGTAGACGTTCAATCTATGGTAAAAGCAGTTGGTTACTCCTCAATTGATGAGTTAATTAATGCTACTATACCTGCACACATTAGGTTACCAAAAGAAATGCAATTACCAGAAGCACTTTCTGAGCGAGAATTGGTACAACACATGAATGCGTTAGGGGAGAAAAATGAAGCGTTTACCTCCTGCATAGGACAAGGGTATTATGAAAGTATTTTGCCAGAAGCCATCAAAAGGAATGTGCTGGAAAACCCAGCTTGGTACACTGCATACACCCCTTATCAGGCGGAAATTGCACAAGGAAGATTAGAGGCATTAATTAATTTCCAGACCATGATCACCGATTTATGCGGGATGGAGTTGGCAAACGCCTCTTTGCTGGATGAAGCTACGGCTGCGGCTGAGGCTATGATTATGTTGTTTAATGCCAATAAAAAGAAAGTAGCCACTAAGTTTTTTGTAGCAGACACCTGTTTTGCTCAAACAGTAGATGTTCTTCAAACAAGGGCAGAATCGTTAGGGATTGAATTAGTTATTGGTTCATTAGATAAAGCTGATTTTACTGGGGCTGACTTTTTTGGAGCTATTCTACAGTATCCAGACAGTCATGGGGCTATAATAAACCCTGCTGACTTTATTGCCTCGGCACATGTGCATGATGTTCAAGTGGTGGTTGCTACTGATTTATTGTCTCTTACTTTGTTAACCCCTCCCGGGGAAATGGGCGCAGATGTTGTCATTGGTTCTACACAGCGATTCGGTTTGCCATTAGGATATGGTGGTCCTCATGCCGCATTTTTTGCAACGAGAGAGAAATACAAACGTCAGATTCCGGGTCGAATCATTGGTTTGTCAAAAGACAAATTTGGAAACAAAGCCTACCGAATGGCATTGCAGACCAGAGAACAACATATTAAACGAGAAAAAGCAACGTCTAATATCTGTACCGCTCAGGTATTACCAGCCGTGATTGCTTCTTTTTATGCTGTGTATCATGGTCCTGTGCAATTGAAAGCCATTGCCTCTTATGTACACAATTACGCTAGTTTTCTTTCTGAAGGCATTACATCTTTAGGATTGAAACAAACGAATCAGTATTTCTTTGATACCTTAAGAATAGAAATTAAAGATGGTAAGAAGCTGCGTAAATTGGCGGAAGCCAAAGGGATCAATTTCTTTTACACCAAAGAGTATGTTCAAGTAGCTGTGGGTGAAACCATTACTCAAGAAATAGCAGAAGATATTCTTTCTGTGTTTGAGGAATACGTAGGTAAAAAAACACCCAAAAAAGAGTCTATTTCAGCCCTTCCAAAAGGACTAACTCGTTCGTCTGATTTTATGAAAGACGCTGTTTTTCATAGCTATCACTCAGAACATGGGTTGTTACGATACATCAAACAGTTAGAGAGTAAAGACTTGTCTTTGGTTCATTCTATGATTTCATTGGGTTCATGTACCATGAAGTTAAATGCAGCCACAGAGATGGTCCATTTGTCGAATGGAAATTGGGCAAATATTCATCCATTTGCACCTAAATCACAAACGCAAGGATACCAAACCATGTTAGACCAATTAAGCGATTGGTTGTGTGAAATAACAGGGTTTGATGGGATGTCTCTTCAACCTAATTCTGGTGCACAAGGAGAATATGCTGGTCTGTTGACCATTATGAATTACTTGCAAGCAAAAGGAGAAGGACATCGAAACATTGTCTTGATTCCATCTTCTGCACATGGCACTAATCCTGCTAGTGCAATTATGGCAGGGATGAAGGTGGTTTTGGTGTTGTGTGATGAAAAAGGGAATATTGACATTGCAGATCTGAAAGAAAAAGCAGAAGCAAACAAAGAACATTTAGCTGCCTTAATGGTGACTTATCCATCTACGCACGGTGTATTTGAAGAGGGAATTCAAGAAATCTGTTCGACTATTCACGAATTTGGTGGTCAGGTGTACATGGATGGAGCAAATATGAATGCGCAAGTTGGATTGACTAGTCCTGCTATGATTGGCGCCGATGTCTGTCACTTGAATTTGCACAAAACATTCTGTATCCCTCACGGTGGAGGTGGTCCAGGTATGGGGCCGATTGGTGTAGGGAAACATTTGATTCCTCATCTTCCAGGGCACATTTACAAAGAAGAAGCGAATGGTGCAATGGCGGCAGCTCCATTTAGTAGTGCACTGATTCTGACTATTTCGTATGCTTACATTGCTATGATGGGAAGCAAAGGACTAACGAAAGCAACCAAGCATGCTATTCTAAATGCGAACTACATTAAGAAACGTGTAGAAAATGATTACCCTATTTTGTACGGGGGTAAAAATGGAACATGTGCACATGAATTTATTATTGATTGTAGAGAGCTGAAGTCGGTAGGAATTCAAGTAGATGATATTGCTAAACGCTTAATGGATTATGGGTTTCATGCGCCTACGGTTTCTTTTCCAGTAGGAGGGACTATGATGATAGAGCCGACAGAAAGTGAATCAAAAGCTGAGTTAGATCGTTTTTGTGAGGCTATGATTAACATTAAACAAGAAATCAATGAGGTAGCAAAAGGAGACTTTTCTGCTCAAGATAATGTATTAGTGAATGCCCCACATACAGCTAAGCAAGTGGTTGGTTCGTTATGGAAATACCCATACTCTCGTGAGAAAGCTGCTTTTCCATTGGGTTGGGTAGAAGCTACTAAATTTTGGCCATCGGTAAGTAGAATAGATAATGCCTACGGTGATAGGAATTTAGTCTGTACGTGTGGGGAAGTGGAAGACTACGTCTAAAACAAATTCCAAATAATAAATTTCAAATTCCAAAATGAATGCCTAATTAGGTTCGTCAAACTTTAAAAGTTTGACGAACCTCGTTTGGAATTTGGAATTTGCTTTTTGAAATTTAAAGAAGCTAATTTCTAGCCGCTAATATCTGAAAAATATGAAAATAGTTGTATTAGATACCGATACCATTGGGACTGAAGAAGAACTAAAAGGGTTACACGCTCATGGCGATGTCACCTTTTATGCAACGACTTCTTCTGCTGAGGTGGTGGATCGGATAAAGGCCGTCCATATTATTGTGACCAATAAAGTAGTGTTGGACCGAGAAGTATTGGATCAGGCTGCGAATCTTCGATTAGTTTGCATTACGGCTACAGGAACTAATAATGTAGATTTAGTTTCTGCTGAAGAGAAAAATATAGCGGTAAAGAATGTAGCTGGTTACTCTACGAACAGTGTGGCGCAACATACGTTTTCTATGCTCTTTCATTTAATTAGTCAGTTGTCATATTACCATGAATTTGTGGCTTCTGGCGGTTATTCTAAGAAACCTTTATTTACCCATTTCAAAGGTAATTTCTATGAATTAAAAGGGAAGACGTTTGGGATTATTGGGTTAGGTGCTATTGGTAAACGAGTGGCTGAATTGGCTCAGTTATTTGGGAGTAGAGTGGTTTATTATTCTACTTCTGGAAAGAATAATGATGCTACTTATCAGCGAGTAGAGCTAGATGAATTATTAAAAGAGTCTGATGTGGTTTCCATTCACGCGCCATTAACAAAGGAAACAAAAGGTTTGTTGAACAAAGAGAATCTTCATTTAATGAAATCGTCTGCTATATTATTGAATAATGGTAGAGGAGGAATTGTGGATGAACAAGATTTAGTAACAGCGTTAAACGAAAAGCAGTTAGCAGCAGCAGGCTTAGATGTATTTGAAGTAGAACCATTAGCAGGAGATAGCCCACTATTAAGTATTCAAGATCGTTACCGTTTGCTATTGACACCTCATATTGCATGGGCAAGTAGAGAAGCACGAGAAGAGTTAATTGATCGTACGGTGGGGAATATTGCTAGTTTTCTGAAGAAGGCATAAAAAAACGCCTCGGTAAACAGCAAAACCAAGGCGTTAAAAAATATAAAGTACTTAAAATGAGAAAGATTACTTTATAGGTATTTATACGGGACTCGTCGATAAATGGTTGCAAATATTTACTTTTTATTATTTTTGGTATTAAATTTGAATTAGATCAAGAGACTCGCACGATCA
>JBGCEI010000206.1:0-6987 GCA_045106295.1 Cyclobacteriaceae bacterium | reverse complement strand
CAACAGATCTAGGGTTCTCTTTATCGACAGGAATAAATTGAATAGCTATCAATAAAAGAATTACAGCTGCTACTATTTTCTTTTTCATGCGGTAAAACTACGCTCAAAAATGATTAAAACAAGGATGATGAAACCAAAAAGTGATGAAATCAGTTGCATGGGTGAAGAGATTAGTTAATTCTACTACTCTTTAGTAACTTTGTTAAACAAAATCGTAGTCATGGCAGACCAACTAGAAGAAATAGAAAAAGCATTAGAATCTGTGAGACCATATTTAATGGCAGATGGAGGTGATGTAAAGATTGTAGAAGTTACCCCCGAAGGAATCTTAAAAATAGAAATGCTGGGCGCTTGTGGAAGCTGTGCTATGTCCTCAATGACCTTAAAAGCAGGGATAGAAGAAGCCGTTAAAAAAGCAGTTCCTGAAATAAAAGCCGTAGAAGCAGTCAATTTAGATTCATTAGTCTAACACCTCAAGGCATTTTGCCTCATCAAGACATAACATATGAGAGTAGGGATTTTTTTTGGAGGACAATCTCGTGAAAGGGAAGTCTCCTTTGCAGGTGGACGTACAGTTTATGATAATTTAGACAAAAGCTTATTCGAACCCATTCCTGTTTTTGTAGATGGATTAGGGGATTTTGTTCTTCTAGACTGGCAAAATGTTTACAAAGGGTCTATCAGAGATTTTTTCCCTCCAGCTCACTTAGTAAAAACCTCTCCTCATGGTTTTCAGAGTTATATAGAATCTATTCAAGACCTTACAGACCAACAGTTACATTCATTTATTAGTGAAGTAGGTAGACCTTTACAACCTAGTGACTTTTCTAATCATTTCGACTTTGCCTTTTTAGCACTTCATGGTCCCTACGGTGAAGATGGAAACATACAAGGAATATTAGAATGGTACGGCGTTCCTTATTCAGGATCAGGCTTATTTCCTACAGCAGTAGGGATAGATAAAAAGATTCAGCATCAATTGATGAGTTTAGGTAGTTTCGAAAGGCCTACTACTCTTTTTTTAAAGAAAGAAAAATGGGACACTCTTTCAACAGAAGAAAAGCAAGCCTTATTTACTTCGTATCAACAAAAACTAAATTTACCGTTTGTAGTGAAGTCTCCACATCAAGGTTCCTCTCTAGGAGTAACCGTACTAAAAGAGAATGACTATGATTTATTTGTACAAGCAGTAGAAAAGAGTTTTTTCAGACAAATCATAACCGCTAAACAGTGGAAAGGATACTCAGAAGAAGAAAAAAAGCAATTTGTTTTTACACTCACAGATTTACGTACAGGAGTAGGCTTTCCTGTATTAAAAGACAACGAAGAAGAAGTCTATCATCCAGATCAATTGTATGACCGTCTGAACGAAGTATTCGCTTCTTCAGAAAAGGATGTGATACTGGAAAGTATTGATAACGAAGAAGAAATTCTAATAGAGCAATTTATCGACGGAAAAGAGTTCTCCTGTATCGTGATCAAAAATACTGATGGGAGCTTACTTGCTCTACCTCCAACAGAGATTGTAAAGAAACAACAGTTGTTTGATTACCGCTCCAAATACCTTCCAGGTATGAGTAGAAAGATAACGCCTATTGACCTACCTAAACAGCAGATTCTCCAGATTTGTGAGAAGAGCGAAAATTTATGCGAACTCTTAGCATTTGATGTCTACGCTAGAATAGATGGGTTTATTAACGATAAAGGGATTATCTACCTGAACGATCCAAATACTACTTCAGGAATGATGCCTTCCTCTTTCTTCTTTCATCAAGCAGCAGAAATAGGACTGAACCCTAGTGCCTTTTTAACCTACATCATCAGAACATCCATTAGTGAGCGTATCAAAGCAGGTAAAAAAACAGCTTCCTTAAAGAAATTATTGGCTGAATTAGATCAGGAATTAGATACAAATCAATCTCAGTCTACTGAAAAGATAAAAGTAGGTGTTGTATTTGGAGGTTATTCCACAGAACGACACATATCGGTAGAAAGTGGGCGTAACATTTATGAGAAATTAGCGTCTTCAACCAAGTATTTACCGATTCCTATTTTCCTTACGGGAAATGACGCGAAACATGAGCTGTACCACGTTCCTATCAACGTATTGTTAAAAGATAATGCAGATGATATCAAACAGAAACTTCTTTCTAAAGAACCAGAGCACGATGTAATCTCTAGTATCAAGGAAAAGGCGAAAGCAATCACAGTAAAATACGCTTCTTCTGTCAAAGAAAGTAAACAACAGTTGACATACGATGAGTTAAAAGAAACAGTTGATTGTGTATTCATTGCCCTTCATGGAAGACCAGGAGAAGATGGTGCCATACAAGTAGAACTAGAGAAAAGGAATATTCCATACAATGGTTCAGGAGTACCAAGTTCACAACTGACCATTAATAAGTTTGAAACCAACAAAAAGCTGAGAGACAACGGTATCTTGGTAGCAGATCATCGATTAGTTTACCAAGACGAGTGGACGAAAAGCACTGAAGATACCTTAACTAAAATAGAGAAAGAGTTCTCTTATCCCTTAATTGCTAAGCCATGTGATGATGGATGTAGTTCAGCAGTAAAAAAGATCAAAAACCGTAAAGAACTCACTGCCTTTGCAGAAATGATGTTTCGGTCATCAGAACCGTTTATTCCTGAGTTTGTAGAAATTCTTCAGCTAGCCAGTACGGACCCTTTCCCCATGAAGCCTTACTTCTTGGTAGAAGAATTGATTCAAAAAGGAGATGAAATACACTTTTTAGAAATAACAGGTGGGTTATTGACTCATTATGAAAAAGGAGAGTTGGCCTACGAAATATTTGAACCATCCGAAGCATTAGCAAGTGGAGAAATACTTTCTTTAGAAGAAAAATTCTTAGCCGGTGAAGGACAAAATATTACACCTTCTCGCTTTTCTACTAACAAAAAAGAGCAAGGTCGAATTTCTGAAGAAGTCAGAAATGTATTGTTGAAAACGGCTAAAATAGCTCAAATAGAAGGTTATGCCCGTATAGATGCATTTGTGAAGATTTACAGCAACGGAAAAATAGAAGTATATATCATTGAAATTAATTCTCTACCAGGAATGACACCCGCTACCTGTATTTTTCATCAGACTGCTATTAACAATTATAAACCCTACGACTTTATTGATGCTATTCTTTCCTTTGGTACCCAGCGTGTACAAAAAGAGGTCGTGAATTCTTAAGGAAGTATAGAGTAAAGTTTTGGCTTCACTGGAGCTTCAACGTATTCGTAGACTTCTAATATTTCATGAACATCATTTTTGATTTTTTCGGATAAAGTAAGAGTAGGTAAATCATTACTCATATCTTCGAATGGATCTTCTATCTCTTCAGCCATCATTTCTACTCCAATTAAGAAGAAAAATTCAAACATACCCAAAGGGATAGTGTAGTAACCCAATACATTGACAAATGCCAGAGGAAGTACAGTAGTGTAAATTAAAATAAACACCTTTAAGTATGTATTGTACGAAAAGGGAATAGGTGTATTCTTAATTCGCTCACAAGCCCCCGTAATATTACTGAAGGCGAGTAAACACTCGTTCGTTTGTAACTCATCTATATCAGATAAAAGGCCTTCCTTTCTGATGCCATTAATACTTTCTATTAATTTCTTAGAAATAAAATTAGGTATGTGATAGTGCTTGTCAAACTCTTTTTTTTCTTCTGATGTGATACCAAATAGTTTTTCTGTAGGGTTGTACCCTCTTAAATATGCACTAAGCGCAAACGGATAATTTGAAATGTGTCGTGCAAGATAAGCTCTACGAGTAGTGTCCGACTTATCTAATTTAGCATCTAATATTAAAGCAAGGTGCCTAGTATGGTTTACGAGGCTTCCCCACTGTTTTCTTCCTTCCCACCATCTATCATAAGCCGTATTCGTTCTAAATACCAATAATACACTGAGTGCAACCCCAATCCATGTGAAAAGTGCAGGAGAAACCGCATCATGGATATCGAAATAGTTTAAAAATACATAACAAGATGTAGCCATGTACAAACCAATGTAAATGACACGGTATGTTAGCTTGACGAGTGTTGTGCTCTTATAAAAATGAAGGATGTCTTTTATCCAATTCGAATCTGGATCGTAAACAATCATGCGTTCTTATCTAATTCTGTCTAATGACTTCACTGCTTTCTCGTCTTTTCGGATAAGTTTATTAGCAATAATGTTACATAATACAGCTACTATAGGAAAGTAGAAGCCTAATTTATAACCTGAAGCTATTTCTTGGTTTCTAGTTAATAGTACAATGATGACCAGACAGGCACAACCAAGTAAACTATTAATACCACCTAAAGTCATTTGTAGTTTTCTTTTTTTAAATGAAATAATAGAATAGATACATACTAAAGAGAATACGACTTGTATCATAAAGATGTAACTCGTAAAAGAAGTAGTAATAACTCCGTTGTCACATTTAATATAATTGAAACTGTTTAACTCTTGCGTACATCCGGTAGCTGTTTCAAACGATAAAATAGGAAAGAAAGCACCACCAACAAGCATGAGAATAGCAGCTAAGAAGAGTAAAATAGATTGTGGACGTTGTATCATCAGATTATAAAATTGATTATTAAAACTAAATTTCAGCTTATTAATATTGTTGTCAAAGGTAAATTTATTAAAATTAGCCCTTAAACCCGAGCTATGTATTATAAATCTATTTTACTTCATAATCATGGGCATTACCCTTCGCTACACTAGGGTCGAGCTACCCCTGCCTGTCGGGCAGGCACGGCGCTGTATCTTTTGTTTCCCGCAGCCACAAAAGGATGTCACTTCTATCCCTAATGTAAGGGAGTGTTTTGATCAATAAAATTAACTCCTTAATCTAGTTTTCCCTTCCCCGCAGGCTGGCGAAGCGTTAAAATGATCCTGAGTGGATCATTTCCCTAACACGCTACCCTCCCTAATGCAGGTAACCAAACAACATCGGATTAAAATCTCTTATCCTTTGTTGACATCTTTTTGTTATTCAAGATATAAACTCACACTATTTGTATAAATTTGTGCACTCAATTTATACTTTAAATAAACGTACTGAACGTGATCTTATTCTTTCAAAAAGAGGCTACTTTTTATGTAGTAAAAACGGAAATCCAATCACAAGAAAACATCCTAAAACTAGAATGGCTATTCGGTAAGGCTGAACAAGTAAATACCGAAAGTCTTGAAGGGTATTATGTAGGGCCTCGTAGAGAAATGATTACTCCATGGAGTACAAATGCCGTTGAGATTACCCAAAATATGAATATTGATGGGATTCAACGGATTGAAGAATTTACTAAAGTAGACAGCCTCAATGAGGCGATTGATCCTATGTTACAGATGATGTACAATGGGTTAGATCAGGAATCCTACAAGATTGATGTAGAGCCTCAACCAATTATTGAAGTACAAGACATTGCTGCTTTCGATAAAGAAGAAGGTCTTTCTCTCAGTACAGATGAAGTTCAGTATCTAGAAAACTTAGCAGTTAAGATTGGACGTAAATTGACGGACTCAGAAGTATTTGGTTTCTCTCAAATCAATTCAGAGCATTGCCGTCATAAAATATTTAATGGCACGTTTATCATTGATGGGGAAGAAAAAGAAACCTCACTATTCAAGATGATCCGTAAAACATCCAATGAAAATCCAAACAACATTGTTTCCGCTTATAAAGACAATGTTGCTTTTGTAGAAGGACCGAGGGTAGAACAATTTGCACCTAAGTCAGCTGATAAGCCAGACACTTACCAAACTACAACCTACGATTCTGTTATTTCATTAAAAGCAGAAACACATAATTTTCCTACCACAGTAGAACCTTTTAACGGTGCTGCAACGGGTGCTGGTGGAGAAATTAGAGACCGACTAGCTGGAGGACAAGGTTCTTTGCCACTTGCTGGAACAGCAGTCTACATGACACCGTACTCAAGATTAGAAAAAAATAGATCGTGGGAAAGTCTAAAAGAGAGAAAATGGTTGTACCAAACCCCTAAGGATATTTTAATTAAAGCATCAAATGGAGCTTCTGATTTTGGAAATAAATTTGGACAACCGTTAATCTCTGGTTCTTTACTAACATTTGAACATCAAGAAAAAGATGCTAACCATGACTCAAGAGTTTTAGGATTCGATAAAGTAATTATGCAAGCCGGTGGGATAGGTTATGGTAAAAAAGAACAAGCATTAAAAGACAAGCCTAAAAAAGGAGATAAAATAGTCATCCTTGGAGGAGAGAATTATAGAATAGGTATGGGAGGAGCTGCTGTATCCTCAGCAGATACAGGAGAAATGGGTTCAGGAATAGAATTAAATGCCGTACAACGCGCTAATGCCGAAATGCAAAAAAGAGCGGCAAATGCCATACGTGGAATGGTAGAGGGGGATGAAAATCCTATTGTCTCTATTCACGATCATGGCGCAGGAGGACATTTGAACTGTTTGTCAGAATTAGTAGAAGAAACAGGAGGGCATATTGATTTAGATAAATTACCGGTAGGAGATCCTACGCTGTCAGCGAAAGAAACCATTGGCAATGAATCTCAAGAACGAATGGGATTAGTAATCAATGAAAAAGATATTAGTCTCTTACAAAGAGTGTCTGAACGTGAGCGTGCTCCTATGTACACCGTGGGCGATGTAACTTCTGATAACCGGTTTACATTCGAATCTAAAACCAAAGGAGATAAACCAATGGATTTAGATTTAGAAGACATGTTCGGCTCTTCCCCTAAAACAGTCATGAACGATAAAACGACTGTTCGGAAGTATGCTGACTTAACTTATGATACGAATGACATTCAGAAAAATTTAAAAGCTGTTTTACAATTAGAGGCAGTAGCTTGTAAAGATTGGTTAACCAATAAAGTAGACAGGTGCGTAGGAGGGAAGGTTGCTAAACAGCAATGCGTAGGTCCATTACAATTACCATTGAACGATGTGGCTGTAATGGCGTTAGATTATAAAGGG
>JBGCEI010000205.1:0-21751 GCA_045106295.1 Cyclobacteriaceae bacterium | reverse complement strand
CCCTGTGATTCAGTAAGGTTAGAAAATCTTTACCAAGTAATTGGTCTGTAGTCTTTCAAGAATTTTCCTGACCAATGTTTCCCTGTATTAATTCCGTCGAATAAAGGATCCATCACTCTAGCGGCTCCGTCTACGATATCCAACGGAGGTTGGAAATCGTGAATTTCTACTTTCTTTTTGGCTAATTCTACTGGATCTTCATCGGTAACCCAACCTGTATCTACTGCATTGGTGTAAATACCATATTTTGCTAAGTCCGATGATGAAGTAAGCGTCATCATGTTTAAAGCCGCTTTTGCCATATTGGTATGTGGATGACGGTCTTCTTTATGGTAGAGGTGAAACTTCCCTTCCATGGCAGAAACATTGATGACGTGTTTCATACCTGTATTTTCTTTTTTCATCAGATTGACTAATCGATTGCATAACACAAATGGCGCTACGGAGTTGACCAATTGTACCTCTAACATCTCTGTAGTATGAATTTCGCCTAGTTTCAATCTCCAGCTGTTAGTCTTTCTTAAATCGACTTGCTGTAAGTCGGCATCTAGTTTTCCATCAGGGAAGACTTCTTCTGGGGTTAATGAGTTATCAATGCTGTAAGGGATTTGTGATAGTTTAGCGGATGCAGTAAGTCCAATTCCTATTTGTTTCCCATGCCAAGTCACAGGGAGGTTTTTATTCTGATTGTCTGCCAAGTTGCTTAGTGTTTTTAATTCTTGAAGGCAGGCTGTATGATCTGTCAAAACCAATTGTTCAAAAGGAGGTAATTCTTTGGTTAGCCGTTCTTCGTTTTCCATTAAATGCTGGTAAAAACCAGCAGGGCGGCGCACAGTTTGTGCAGCATTGTTAATTAAAATGTCTAGTCGATCGTATTGTTGTTCTATGTAGTTACAAAAAATTTCTACACTTGGGATATGACGTAAATCTAAACCGTGTATTTTCAAACGATGTCCCCACTGTTCAAAATCTTCTTCTTTGGCAAAACGTAAAGCGGAATCTACAGGGAAACGAGTGGTAGCAATTACTGTGGATCCAGCCCGTAACATCATCAATGTGATGTGGTAGCCTATTTTAAGGCGTGAACCGGTTACTAAAGCAACTTGCCCACTTAAGTCAGCGGTTTGAAAACGCTTAGCATAGTTGAAATCACCACAAGAAGGACACATGGAATCATAGAAGTGATGCAAGGTGTTGTATTCTTCTTTACAGACGTAGCAGTTTTGTGGCGATTCTAAAAAGATAGGTGGTTTTTCCTCACTTGGTGCAGCAATCATTTTGGGAGCGATAAAAACAGCTGCTTCACGAGCACTTCTTATGCCTGTTTCTTTACGGGCACTTTTGTCTTTTTCAATGGTTTTTCTTCTCGCAATTTTTTTAGCTTTTCTTTTTCGTTTGGCGAGTTCTTCTTTGTGTGGTCTAGAGAATTTACCTGCCTCTACTAATAACTCGGTTCTTTTGTCTTTTGGGATATCAAATATTTGGTCGGTGTCTCCATTTAATGTTTTTAAAATAGAGATACAGGTATCAATTTGTTGTTGGGTGAGGTTGTTTGTTTCTTTTTCCATTTGATACTGTTAAGGTGTTTTTTGCAATAGAATAGTCATGTTGTAGTTGGCTGTGTTGCATCAGGGATAGCAGCGATTACCCCGCAGCGTAGCGAGGAGTAAAAGCGGATAGCCCGACCCAAAGTGTAACGAAGGGTGATGCCCAAATTTTTACATTCAGAAAGTACTGACTACTCTTTCTACAATCATCTGTTTTATCCTTCTGTTGAATTCCTTTTTTTCTGAAAGGTAATTAATTAACTCGGCTTGGGTCATGATTCCTACCACCAATCCAATGAGTTGGTTTTGTAAAGGAAGAGTAGAAGAGAGGTGTCTCTTAATGAAGGCAGAGAAAGCCTCCTTATTTTCTTTGTCATTCTTCTTGATGCTTCCTGAAATAGAATCAGTTACTAAACTAATAATAATGGTGTGTTGTAATTTAAGAATAGGACGTAGTACAGCGTTTTGAAACTGTTCTATTTCCGTTTTTTCTCCATTGGAACCAATAAAGAGCGTGGGTCTGATGGTAACCATATCACGCTCTCTTTTTTCTGATACTTCCACTCTTATTTAAAGTTTGGAAGGTCTAGCTTTTTCGCTATTCTATACGCAGCATTTACCTGACCTACATGGCTGTAGGTTTGCGGGAAGTTGCCCCATTGGCTGCCAGTAGATGAATTCACATCTTCACTTAGAAGACCTACGTGGTTTTTGTATTTGGTGATGTTGTCAAAATATTTGATGGCTTCGTCTACTCGTCCTACTGTAGCTAAAGCTTCAATGTACCAATATGCACAAATTAAGAAGGTAGAATGTACAGCGCCAAAGTCATCTTCATGCTTGTAACGGTAGAAAAGTCCTTCTTCTGTACCTAATTCCTCTTCCAACCTTTTTAGGTGTGTACGAGCTCGTTCAGAATTATGATCTAGGTATCCCATAGTGATGAGCTGTAAACAACTAGCATCCATTCTATCTGTCCCGATAGCTTGTGAATAATAGCCTCCTTTAGGATCGTTTATGTAGCATTCCTCTATTTTTTCTGCTGCTATCTTTTTTAACCTTTCAGCTTTAGAAAGCATAGATTTGTCATCGAATTTAGTGGCTATTTTTTCTGCTGCACAGGCTCCTGCCCAGTGAAACAAAAAGGTGTAACAATGTTCTTGTTTTAAGTTTCTAAACTCCCATAAACCAGCGTCGGGCTCGTTCATAGTTTCCTCAATCATATCCAATGCATGATTGATCAATCGGTTAGATGTAATCTTTTCCGTATCGATAAACCGACTATCTACATACAACGGAAGGAGCGATACAATTACCTGCCCATACACATCATTTTGTATGTGTTCGGAAGCTTGGTTACCGATACGTACCGGTTTGTTGTTCCCTTGGTAGCCTTCCAGATCGTAAATGTGTTCGGTAATGTCTTTTTCCCCCGTAATAGAATACAAAGGTTGAAAACGACCTTCTTCGCTCACCGTAGTATTTTCTATGTAATGAAAATAGCGTTCCAACTCTTCGAAGTGACCAATGTGGTTGAATGCCGTCAGGGTATAATAAGAATCTCGCATCCAGCAGTAACGGTAATCCCAGTTTCTTCCAGAACCTGGTGCTTCTGGTAAACTAGTGGTTCCTGAAGCAATGATTGCTCCTGTATCTTCGTACTGATGTATTTTTAGAACGAGGGCAGAACGAATGATTTCCTTCTGACTGAAACTACCAATACTGGTACTCTTCACCCACTTTCTCCAATAAGTAATCGTTTTACTCAAGAAATCTTCTGCCGTAAGTTGAACGGGACCTTCTAGCGGAGCCCCCCAAGTCAAGAATACGTATTTGGTTTCATTCAATACAAAAGGCTTTTCTTCTAGAATGTAATTCATAGAAATATCTGTTGTTAACCTTACTTGACCTTCTAGTCCTTCAAAACGGATGTGATTACTTCCTCTGGTTACTTCTGGCGTTACTTCCCCGTAATTTCCTTTGGGTTCACATTTTACCACTACTCTAGGCGTACCTTTAATGGGTTCAATTTTACGAATAACCATTAATGGTTTGTATGCTCTTTCGTGTTGCTCGAAGCGGGGAGCAAAATCTGTTACTTTGAATTTAGCATAGTCACTTTCAAACTCTGTGCAGAGTACATTGGTGTTTTCGATGTAATATTGATTCGACGTATAATTTTCATCTGAGTTAGCTCGTACAGAAAATTCACCTCCTTTGTTATCATCCAATAGGTTACCAAAAATAAAGCTACTATCAAATTTTGGCCAGCACATCCAGTTGAACTGAGCTCTGTCGTTGATATAAGCCATGTAGGCACAGTTGCCTATTAATCCCATTTTGTATAGATGATTCTCTGTCATATGTGTAGATCTGTTATATAAAAATGTAAAAGACTAAAACAATCGCACAAATGCAACTATTCATCTTCTTTTTTGAAAAAAATATTTTTTTTAAAAATGTTTATTCTAAAGAGATAGGGGCTATTTCACTAATTAAATATTGTCTCTTTGAAGCTTTATCTAAACATAATGAGCGTGTTCTTCTTTTCTTTAATTTAGTGTAAATTTTATTCCTGAAAATAAAGTCATTCCCTTCTTGAATATCTGCTAAGAGTAATTGATTGTTGTCTACCTTTTCTTTTAGTGCTAAGCTTAGAGCTTGATCTGCTGAACAAGATGCTTTTGGATTCAGCGCATGTTTTTTAATAATTAGGACAAGGTCCTCTGGGAAATAATCAAATGTCACACTTTTGAGTAAGAGAGAGGAAAAAATACCCTTCCATTCCTTTCCATGTGGTGCTACTCGCCCTTTGTGTATTTCTTGTGTGATTCTGTGGGCCACCTCATGCAAATAGGTAATTAAAAACTGATGAGGGGAAAGCGTTTTATTCAGTGTGATGGTATGCTTCTTTTTACGTCTGTCGAAACGGTAATCACCAAGCTTAGATTTTCGGTCTTTTGTGAGTATAAATAGGAAAGGGTATTCATTCCAAAGATCTGTACACCATACACTCATTTCTTCTGAAGAGAGAAATGAGTCTAAAACAGTATAAACTGACTCTTTGCTGTTTGCTTTCAATGGATTTACTGATTAGCCAAACTGTCTTTTAGAGCTTGTCTTCTTTTCCATGCATAATAAGCCAAGCGCTTTGCTTTTTTCTCTTCTAATGCTTGAAGAGCTAGGTTTGTTGAGTCAACAATAGCTTGTAAAGAATCTGCCTTAGCGATAGAGTCCCGTTCTATTAGGGCACGTTTTTTTACTTCCACTCGAAGACTATCTATGTAACGCTCTACTGCTTGCTGTGCTTCTACTGCAGCCTTGTCATCAGAGATACCACATGAAGTAAGACCAACGGCTAACGCCAAGATTTTAAGACTATTAGATTTTAAGATAGTAGACATATTAAGTAGTATTTGGTATCAAGCAACTAGTATCAAGATTAGATTTTAATATTTCTTATGTTTCTAAGCCTGATACGTGTATCAGTTTCATTTTTTAATTATTTCATTCCTTAATTTGAGTTCTACTTTTGTTTGAAAATCAATTGTATCGGCACCCCTTCAAAATCGAAATACTTTCGTAGTTTATTCTCCAAGAAACGTTCGTATGATTCTTGAATATCTTTTGGATGATTCGCAAAGAAAGCAAAAGTTGGTTTATAAGTAGGTAGCTGAGTAATGTACTTTATCTTGATATACCTTCCTCTAATTGCTGCTGGCGGTATCTTTTCTATTTCAGGTAATAGAGCTTCATTTAATTTAGAAGTAGGTACTCGTGTACTTCTTTTTTCATGAACCTCTAATGCTTTTTCTAAAGCCTTAAAAATTCGTTGTTTCTCCAATACAGAAATAAAGATGATTGGAATGTAATGGTGAGGAGCCAATCGCTCACGCATTTCTTTTTCGTACTCTGCTGCTGTATTACTTTCTTTATCTTCTACTAAATCCCATTTGTTCACTAGGATTACAATTCCTTTTCGGTTGGTCTGTGCAATCTTTAGGATGTTTAAATCCTGTGCTTCTAAACCTAATGTTGCATCTATGATCAAGATACAAACGTCCGTATTTTCTAATGAGTTAATAGCTCGTAAAACTGAGTAAAACTCTACGTTTTCGTTTACCTTCGCTTTCTTACGGATTCCAGCAGTATCTGTAATTACAAATTCTTTGTCGTACATATTGTACACCGTATCCAACGAATCACGAGTAGTTCCTGCAATATCTGTTACGATAGAACGCTCTTCATTCAGGATAGCATTCAGGAAAGACGATTTTCCTACGTTTGGTCTACCTACAATCGATACTCTAGGTAATCCTGCATACGGATCTTCTGTTCCTTCTTCTTCAAAGTGACTGATCACTTCATCCAACAAATCACCCGTTCCGTATCCATTCTGTGAAGAAACACCGTAAAGAGAGTCAAAACCTAGCTCATAAAATTCACCTACACTGTTCTGGCGAAGTGTGTTGTCGGCTTTGTTTGCAATTAGAATTACTGGTTTTTTACTTTTACGTAATATGTTGGCAAACTCTTTATCCAAGCCCGTAACACCTTGTTCTATGTCTACCATAAACAAAATCACAGTAGCTTCATCAATAGCCAACATCACCTGACTTTTGATTGCCTCTTGAAAGATATCTTCAGAATTTTCTACATATCCTCCCGTATCAATTAACGTAAAATTCTTTCCCGTCCATTCTACCTGACCATAATGTCTATCCCGAGTAATACCACTCTGATTATCCATAATCGCCTTTCTTTCTCCAATCATACGATTAAAAAAAGTAGATTTCCCTACATTTGGTCTCCCAACTATTGCTACAATATTCGCCACAGATCTCTTATTTGTTACAAAGATATCGTATTAATACCTTAAGTAGGCAATTATTTTAACCTGTTTTTATGGGCGTGTCCCTTCGCCATGCCTGTCGGCAGGCTGGGGTCGGGCCATACGTTGCTACTCCTCACTTCGTTGCGGGGTATTCACTGCTGTCCCTCACGCTGGAGGTTACTTTGACGAGTGGCTTTAAATTAGGAAAAGGAACAAAAAAGCTGCGTTATCACGAGGAGGAACGACGAAGTAATTTGAAAATTCCAAATCCTTACTTCTAAAGTCTAATTATCTCAAATCCTTAACACCTCAATTAATTGTTTCTCATCAATTCCTACCTTAACTTTGTGAAGTGGAAAAAGGATTGTCACGATATGTTTCTATTTTAATGCTAGTTCTACTAGTAGTGAATATGTCGTCTCCTGTTTCGGTTTATTTTTCTTATCAGCTGAATAAAGAATACATTGCTACTCAGTTGTGTGAGAATAGGGATCGACCAGAATTAGCTTGTAATGGGCAGTGTATCTTAATGAAGAAATTACAAGAATTCAATAAACAAACTACTTCTGCCTCTTCTAGTCAGTTTGCGCTCCCTTCGCTAAGTTTTGATTATCTAAGAGGAATTAGTTTAGAATATAATTTGACTGCATTAGTACACGAAAAAATACAACTCACCATATTCTCAATAAGAGAATACTTCTTCCAATATATTTCCCTTATTGGTCATCCACCACAAGTTGTAGTATAATAATTCCTCTTAGTTAGCACTCTTTAAAGAAAAGAGTAGTTTAACTGTTAACTCATTTTACGTACTTAATGTTATACGTATGATCTGTAAAGCTCAATTGTATGTAGGTGTTGCTATACTTGTTCTTTTTTCTTCTTGTAATAAAACAAAAGAAAAGCCTGAGATAGATGATACAAGTTTATTAAAAATACCCACTAATTTCACCAACTCATTCACTATACCTGATGATAATCAGATGAATGCTGATGCTGTGAATTTGGGCAGGTTTTTATTTTTTGATAAGAACCTGTCTAGAGACTCTTCTGTTTCTTGTGCATCCTGTCATAAACCCCAAAAAGCTTTTACCGATGGCTTTGCAAAAGGAATAGGCATAGATGGACAGCAATTAGATAGAAGTTCTATGTCTTTAGTAAATCTGTTGTGGCGTAAACGACTAATGTGGGATGGGCGTTTTGAGAGTTTAGAAGAACAAGCAATTGACCCTATTATCAATTCAAAAGAAATGGACTTGCCTATTTCACAAGCGATTGATAGATTATCCAATAGTAGTTTATATCCATCTTTATTTCAGAAAGCCTTTGGTTCTTCTGAAGTAACAGAGGTTAAAATAGGGAAAGCCTTAGCACAATTTGAAAGAACACTTATTTCTGGATCTTCCAAATTTGATCAGGCTAAGCGTGGTGAATACTTTCTTAGCTCTCAAGAACTAAGGGGTAATGTATTGTTTAATACACACCCAGAACCTGGGAAAAGGGGCGGTAATTGTGGAGACTGCCATGGAGGTTTTTTATTTATGGATCAAGATTTTCATAATAACGGATTGGATAGTCTGCTTACAGATCTTGGTAGAGGATCTGTAACAGGTTTTTCTGATAATAATGGGCAATTTAAAACAACAAGTTTACGAAATATTGCATTGACATCACCTTACATGCATGATGGACGATTCGAAACGCTTGAAGAGGTTTTGGATCATTACAATGAACATGTACAACTAAGTTCCCCTGGTTTGGCACCACTAATAGTTGATGCAACGAATCAAGAGGGCTCAAATACACTGTCATTGACTGAGCAAGAAAAAGCAGATATTATTGCTTTTTTACATACGCTGACAGACAATGACTTTATTACAAATGAAAATTTTACAAATCCTTTTAAATAAATAATGATGAAAAAAATAATGTTATTGTTAGCTGCTAGTGCACTAATCTTTGTTGCTTGTGATAAAGAAGAAGTTAAACAAACATTTGAAGAGTCTGATACTGGAACTCTTCGTGTTTATATAGAGCATGTAGCTGATACTGTTGCTCCTTCACATGGAAGCTCAGGTTCTGGACATTTAGGTAGATTGTCCAGTGGTGGTCATGATACAAAAGGTCCTTTTGATATAGCTGTAAACAAGTATGTTTCGGCACAAGGAGATACGTTTGGTTTGACTAAGTTAGAGTACTTGCTTACTGACTTTTTCTTCACTTATGAAGGAGAAGAGTATGAAGCGAAAAATGCGGCTTTATACATTAGACAAGATCAAGTAGAAAGAAGTAATGAAATTAATAAAACCATTGAGTTACCAGTTGGCGCATATTCTGATTTAGAATTTTTATTGGGTTTGAATGATACTGAAAATTTTACTGATAGTACATCTGGCGAATTAGCTGATGCATATAATAATGGTATGATATGGGCATGGAATACAGGTTATAAGTTTGCGAGAATTGAAGGAAGTGTAAAAGAAAATGGTGTTGCAACCGTTTTCCCAGTTCAACACATCGGAACGACTGCAAATAAGAGAGATGTGTCCATCAATGAAACATTTCAGATCAATAAAGATAAGGTTACGGAATTACATATTCAGATTAATGTAAGTGAGTTATTTAAAGACGTTTCTTTGTCTACTGCAAACGGTGGACATTCAGGGGGAGGTCATGCTGGTCGTATTCTAACAGCTACCAACGACAAAGGAACAATTATGGATAATCTTGCTTCTGCTCTAGGGACGGCTCATTACATTGCACCTACTAATGAATCAAATTAATTGTTGAAGTATTTTATTCTCATCATATCAGTATTACTTTCTTCTTCTTGCTCCAAAGAAGGGGAAAGTGATTTGTCAGTTGTTCGTAACGATTATTGGAACCTTAATTTACCAGATTTCATGGGTGATGCTATTCCTACAGTTGAGAGGAACCCAATCTCAGAGGAAGGAATTACGCTAGGTAGAATGCTATTTTATGACCCCATATTATCTTCTGATGGGAAAGTATCTTGTGCATCATGTCATTTTTTAAATCAAGCATTTACTGATGGAGAAGCTCTTTCTACAAACGGAGTAAGCGGTAACACTTTAAAAAGAAATTCGCCTCCTTTATTTAACTTAGCTTGGCATAATGCCTTTTTTTGGGAAGGAGGAGCTGTGGATTTAGAATCCCAAGTATCAGGGCCTATAATTGATGTAGACGAGTTAGGTGGTGATCCTCAAGGTATACTGAGTCGGTTGAATAATCACCCTACTTACCCTAATCAATTTAAAAAAGTATTTAATAAAGATGTTATTAGTATAGGTGATGTAGCGAAAGCAATTGCTCAGTTTGAACGAGTAATTTTATCGTATGAGTCAAGATATGATAATTATAAAGGAGGAAATGAAATATTAAACTCCCAAGAGTTAGAGGGCTTACAGCTTTATCAGAATCATTGTGAATCTTGTCATGAAGAAGGCTTTTTCTCTGATTTTGAGTACCATAATAATGGTCTAGATAGTGTGTTTAATTTTACAGACTCTGAAGATGTGAGATGGGGAAGATATCGTATCACCTCTAAAGAAGAAGATAAAGGTAAGTATAAAACACCATCTTTAAGAAATATAGCATTGACTGCTCCATACATGCATGATGGACGACTTGAAACACTTGAAGATGTGATCAATCATTATTCAAATTCAGTAGTTAATAGTGCAAGCTTAGACTCACGAATACCGATTGAAGGGTTTCAGTTTACGCTAAAAGAAAAGCAAAGTATAATTGCATTTTTAAAAACACTAACTGATTTCACCTTTGTAAATAAAGAGGAGTATCAGAATCCCTTTAATTAATCATAAAACGAAAAGAGTGAAGAAAATTATAGCAAGTATTATATTATTAGCCATAGGTCAAAATTTGTTTCCCTGTGATGCATGTAATTTTCTAGAGTATGGAAATTTACAGAATCAGCATTATGCAAGTATTAGTTATAAACACCGTTCATTAAATGGGTATAATACTGGTGTTCAAACGAACCAATTTTCTTTAAATGGGAGTGGTAATTTTGCTAATGCTCATGTAGTACAAGGAGCTAACGATTCTATTTACTTTACTCAAGAAGACGAAGAAGCTTTTCGTTCCATTGAATTAAGATTAAATTTTAACCTGAAAAACAACTGGAATATACTAGCTATACTTCCTTACAATACACACAAAGTATACTTTAAGAAAATTATTAGGAATAAGAAATTAGGTAGTCTTGTATCACCTCAAGAAGATAGTACCAATACAATAAAAGGATTAGGAGATGTATCTGTTTACCTAGAAAAATACTGGATAGTTAAAAAAGGAGATTGGAAAGCGTACCTACGGTTTAGTCCAGGCATACAGATTCCAACAGGAAAAACAGATGCTAGTGAAGGTAGCTTTGTTTTTGACCCTGTAGTTCAACCAGGAATGGGAGTATTTAATGCGATGTTACGTACAAATAATACATTGATCTACCGAGCAAGGTTTGGAGGCAATATCGGGTTCAATTATGCCAAATCTTTAGGTAAGGTTGAGAATACAGGATTAAATACGAATACGGTTGGTAATTTAGTACCAGAATATGAATTTGGTGATAGGGTTAACGGGCAGCTAAATGTGTTTTATATCACTAACTTTTACAACTACACACAATGGATACCAACTGTAGGTTTGTATTATGAAAATGTACAAGCGAATAAAGAAAACGGTGAAGAACTAACTACGGGAGGTAGTGTGTTATTTCAGCAGATAGGGTTAGAAATGATGCATAATCAATTTTCTGTACAAGCTCAATTTAGTCTTCCTATTCTTCAGGATATGAACGGTGTGCAAATAGAAAATGCGGGGATGTTTACCCTATCAGGCGTTTACCGTTTTGGTAAGAAAGAAGAAGGGGAAATAGTAAATCCTTAGTTTTTAAGGTCGAATGCTTTTTTCTTTAGCGTCTCTAATTGTTTCTTTTTTAGGTAAACAGCATTAGTACTCTTATCCAGTAAATTACTAGTAGAGTCTATGTTTAGGTAAATAGTATGACAGTCATCTATACTTCGCCGTAAGTATTCTTCCCACTGAGTAATTTCTTTATCTTTTCGAAAAGCTTCTTTATACAAGGCTTCTTTCTTACGTAAGTGGCGCAATTGTACCTTACTTGCTGTTAACAAATCTATTTCAGCAGCTTTTAACTGTTCATTTACGTCTTCTTGTTTTAAAAAGAAAAGTAGTTTTTCATTTATTGTAGCGACTTTATTTTTAAAGTTAGCATCAGTGTGTTGAGTGGTAGCTTCAGGTTCATAAAGAAGAATTACCTTAGAAGTGCTGTCTGATAATGGTCTAGAGGATATGTTTAAATGAGTAACAGTAGTTGTGCTGACTTCAGGAAAAAAACCTGTGATCATAAAGTGATCCTCTTTTTCTCTAAATGTGGGCTTGTATTGCTTGAAATACTTCTTAGTATTCTCTTTTATGAAAGCATGTTGGAGAAATAGGTTAGTGTCTATTTTTACGAGTTGTTGCTGACTTATACTTTTACTTATACAGCAAATAGATAAGACAATAAAAAGAATACTTTTGTGTATCATTTATGATGTAAAAAATCGTTTTATACGTTGAAAAATACGTGGTTTAGGGTCGGTTTCTTCATAATAGCCATATCCATTTCCTCCATAACCATAACCATATCCTCCGTAACCTGTTTTATAGGATTCTATCTGTTTAGCAGCGTTTAACACGACAGTGAAATTGTGAAATTTATTTTGATTAACCATTCTGTTAATCCCTTTTACCACATTTCTAGAAGAATACCCTGCTTTTATAACATAAATAGAAACGGCACACTTTTTCATTAAAATGTGTGCGTCTGTAACTAAGCCTGCTGGGGGAGAATCAATAAAAATAAATTGATATGTTTTAGAAAGGTCAGCCATCAGTTGATCCATTTCTTTTCTCATAATCAGTTCCGAAGGGTTAGGAGGAATAGCTCCAGAAGTAATAAAGTGTAGATTTTCAATCTCAGATTGGTGTATGCACTCCGTGTAATTTGCCTTGCCAATAAGAATATCACTCATTCCCACGCCATTTTCAACCGCAAAAGCTTTATGAACTTTTGGTTTCCTCATGTCTAAATCCAGAATAACTACTTTATTCTCTGACATAGCTAAAATACCACCTAAATTAGTACTAATGAATGTTTTTCCTTCACCACTGATTGTGGAAGTAAAGCAAACCACTTTTGAATTCTCTGCAGATTCAAAATAATCTAAATTTGTCCTTATTGATCGTAAAGACTCACTCAACGATGATTTTGGTGATTGGTGTACTACTAGTGAGGAGTGGGGAGTCACCATTTTAAATTCAGGAACTGTACCAATTATTGGTAATTTAGTTAGTTTTTCAAGTTCTCTCAGAGAGATAATTGTATTATACGCTAGGTATTTAAAGAATAATAATAGAATAGATAAGACTAGAGCAATTCCTAAAGAGATGGCATATATTTTTTGTTTTTTAGGGTAGATAGAGCCGTAAGGGATATTAGCTGGCGATAGTATAGTGAACTTTGGTATTATCCCTGCTTTTGCAATTCCAAATTCAACTTTTTTCTCTTCAAGTGATAAGTAAAAACGTTCGTACAACTCATAATTACGTTCTAGTTTATTGAAAGCGGCTTTTAAGGATGGAAATTGTTCCAGTTTTTTCTTTACCGTATAGATCTCTTGTTTATTCTCATCACTTTCTTTTTCAATAAGGTTTTTGTAAGCTATTAATCTACTAATAATTTTCTCACGTATGTTCGTTAAATCATTTTTGCTTTGTTGATAGGCAGACGTGTTTTTCTTGTGTGAGGTTTGTAGTTTTTTAAAACTCTTTTGTTTGTTTTCAAATTCATTTATCAGGGAAGTTAATATTGGATTTTCATCAGTAATTAATGATAAAGCAATAATTTTACTTGGATCATTAAAGTCTGTTGATGTATTAAATTTTTCTAATGTTTTTTCCCTAGTGCTTAGTTCAATTTTCTTCTGTAGTAATTGATCAAGGGTTCCGGCTATTGAATTTTGTTGACTACTAATATCAGCTATGCCATTTTCTTTTGTGAAATCTTCAATATTTTGTTCGGCGATGTCTAGTAGGCTTCTAGTTTTGACAAGTTGTTGGGTAATAAATTCAATAGCACTGTGTTTATCTAATTGTTTTTTTTCGATAGTCTTTTCTAAATACACAGAGTCAATGGTGTTAACAATAGCAGCAGCTTTGTATTTGTTTTCATCCGTAAAAGACACTTCAATGGTATTAGCACTAATATTTACAGGTCTAACAGATAGCCCTTGAGTTAGATATTTTTTCAATGCTCGGTCACTGTGAATAATAAATGTATACTCGCTTCCTATATCATTTGAAGGAGTGAAACTTGATGTTTTAGACAACGTAAACTTACTGCCAATAAATGTAATAGGGGTATTAAATGTGCCAGATGTTTTAGTATTTCCCTTTTCAAACCAGAGATCAAAATTATTATTGTTAAATAATACGTGGATCTCTTTATCTTCTAAAGAATTAGCCTTTTTTGTGGGATAAGTTACTTTAAACGGGCTATTTCGAAATTTTTCTTCAGAAATTACTTTTCCTTGTTTCTGGTAGCTTACTCTAATATCGGTTAACCGGTTTATTAATTCATTCTGGACTAATTCAGATCGTATTAATTCTATCTCTCCGAAAATGTTTTCATCCTCCCCTTGTTTACTCCCTAAACCAAAAATGTCTGAGTTTTTGGTGACATCTAATTTTAATAATGAGATAGATTGAAAAACAGGTTTTGTATAACGTAAAAATAAATAGCCTCCTATTGTAGAAGAAATAAAAATAAGTAAAATAAGCCATTTACTCTTTTTCAATATGTAGAATATTCGAATAAATTCTACACTATCTAATAAGATTTCATCACTATCGAAAGTGTTGGTGTTTTCAGAAGTATGTGAATGATGACTCTCCAACTATTTATTGCTTATCGTGTGATCAAAAATACAAGTGTCGCAACGCTTGTGAAAAAACCTAATATAGGAGATGCTTCACTTAATGACTCTGGTAGTATACGTTTTACTGGTTCTATGTATATGATGTCATTGGGTTGAATACTCGTATTTGCTTTTTTAAGCCCTTCGTAAGTAGACAAATCGACAATTTGTATATCAGGATTTTTTAAGTCTCCTCTAATTATTTTAATATCCTCAGATTTATTGAATTTTTCTATCCCTCCATAAAGAGCTAAAACTTCTATTAAACTCATATTATTGTTGTCTAACGGGATAACCGTCCCCGTTCCGTTTTTCCCTCCGAGTACTGTCACTCTACTATTCTCTAATTTACTTGATATCATGACATCTTTATAACTAGATTCTTCATATGCAATTGCTAATAAACTATCTAGCTGAACAATTGTATACCCTACTACATTTGTATAACCAATTATAGGTAAGAGAGCTTCTCCGTTAGGCTTTATTTCATACGTGATTGTACTTCCTTGGTTCTGCTGTTGATTATTTATTTCTAAGCTTTTTGAGAATTGGAAATTAGGGTCTAAAATCAGTTCCCCTTTATTCGTAAAGATATTAAACGAAAACTTATCGTAGGCTTGCAGTTTGTAACCTTGTTGAATTGTAAGAAAGCTTTTCTGAATAGAAGGATCAATTTTTTGATTTGTTTTAAACATCACATGTTTATAATACCCTCCGCAGGAGGAGAAAAATAATAGGCACATAAGCCCAATTAAAGTTGTGATATGGTATTTTGAATTTGTTTTCATGCCAGTTAAAAGCTAAAAATAGGCATTTCTTTTGTTAGTTCCTTAAATGTAGGTAATTCACAGTCTTTTTCTGAGACAATAGGAGCTTCAATTCCCCAATCAATATTTAATTGCTCATCATTCCATAGGATTCCTCCTTCTGATATTTTACTGTATCCATTCGTGCATTTATAAACGAAAATAGCATCTTCTATGGTAGAAAAACCATGAGCAAATCCTTCTGGAACAAATAGCATATTAGACTTTTTAGCATCTAAAATAAAGCTATCCCATTCACCAAAAGTGGAGGATTCTTCTCTTAGGTCAACAATTACATCAAGTACCTTTCCTTGTATGACACGAACTAATTTTCCTTGGGCATAAGGAGGTTTTTGGAAATGAAGTCCTCTCAGTACACCTTTAGTAGAAAAGGATTGGTTGTCTTGGACAAATTGAGTGTTAGGTACATGCTTGTTAAAAGACTCTTGATTAAAAGATTCGAAAAAGTATCCTCTTTCGTCTTCAAAAATACGAGGTTGTATCTCGAAAGCACTTTTAAATTTAGTTGCTATAAAATCCATTTACTTTTGCTCTAAAGTCTTTAATAAATCAATGTATTGTTTTGAGATAACTTGGTCACTAAAGTTCGCCTTTATCCTTTCTCTTGAAAAAGAACCCATTTCAGCTCTTTTTTCGAAGGGTAAAAGTATCATTTTTTTTAATGCATTTGTCAAGCTCGTGCTATTTTTTGGTTTACATAAGAACCCCGTTTTTTCATCTATCACAACTTCTTGGCAGCCAGGTACATCTGTTGCTACTACAGGTGTTTCCATAGACCCTGCCTCTAATAAAGCTCGAGGAGTTCCTTCTCTGTAAGACGGAAGGACTACACAGTCAACCGATTCAATTGTCGTTTTTATATTAGGTACTAAACCAAGGTAGGTAATCAACCCCTCTTTTTCCCACTGCTCTAATTGATTTTGGTTAATACCTAGGTATGCATCTGTTTCTATTTGCCCAGCAAAATAAAACTGGAAGGAATGCCCTTCTTGTTTAAGGATTTTGATTGCATTTATTAATTCTATGATGCCTTTATCATAAAGCATTCTACCAATATATATGAACGTAAAGAGTGTGTTTGAAATTTTATTTTCTCTTTTGAAAAAAGAAGTATCAATTCCAGACCCAGGAATTAATTGAGCAATGGGTTTAGGACATAAACCCTGTTCAATAAATAGTGTTTTATCAGCATTGTTTTGGAAAAACACAGTTTTAGCCTTTTTAAAACTGAATTTGTAAAGCCTTTTTGCGATACGACTGCTTAGGTTATTATGTAAAAACACAGTCCCCAAACCAGTTACGTTGTTTACAAACGGAATATCCACCCAATTAGCAGCCATACTACCATAAATATTTGGCTTAATAGTATAATGAATAATAACGTCTGGTTTTATTCGTTTGTATAAACGGACTAGTTGTATAAATAAATAAAAGTCTGTAAAAGGGTTTGTTCCTTTTCTACTTAATTGAATAGAGCTAAAACTGTCTACTTTATTTTTTAAAGAATCTGAAAAATCATCTATTGGAGCAATAGCGTGTACTCGATGTCCCTCTTCTTGTAGAGAATGAATTAAGCTCAATCGGTAATTGGCTATGTTCCAAGATGTATTTGTAACAAAAAGAAGTTTCAATTCGGTAATATTTTACTGAGAATTAGTTAAAGATGAGAAGAATATTTTTACATTTGAAGAAAAAATACTACGATTTATGTTAAAAGCACATTCAGGAATTATTCAATTGTACTTACTTTTTATTGTCTTTAAAGTAGTCCTTCTATTTGTAAACAAACCATTATTAGTTACCGTAAGAAATAAAACCAAGATAGTAGATATGGTTTTAGGAGTAGCAATCCTAGTAACAGGAGCACTTGTTTTAAGTTTGCGTGATTGGAATATCCCAACGTGGTTGGCTGTAAAAATAGCCTTGGCATTAGCCTCTATTCCAGTAGCAATAATAGCATTTAAAAAAGAGAATAAAATATTAGCTGTAATTTCTATATTATTGATGATTTCCACTTACTATATAGGACTTATGAAGTCACTCTTTTAATAGGTCTTCTTAGAAAAGGAATAATCGTTTTTAGAACCTCATTTGAGTCACCTTAGTGTATTTAGATGAGGTTTTTATCTTTCTGAAAAAAGTAAAGGAATATGTTTGAAGTTGAAACAATAGGTGGAAAAACAGAAAGAGCTGTACTGATTTCTGTGGCTAATCACAGTCAACAGGATTATAAAACGCAAGAATACCTAGATGAGCTAGCTTTTCTAACCGAAACTCTTGGTGCAGAAGTGGTTACTCAGTTTATTCAAAAGTTAGATAAGCCAGACAAACGAACTTATGTAGGTAAAGGTAAACTAGGAGAAATAAAAGAATATACTCACCAACATGAGATAGATACCGTGATTTTTGATGATGAATTGGGTCCTTCTCAAGTGAGAAACTTAGAGAAAGAGTTGAAAATTAAGATTTATGATAGGAGTTTATTAATTCTTGATATTTTTTTAAAAAGAGCCCAGACACAACAAGCAAAGATACAAGTAGAATTAGCTAGGAGTCAATATATGTTACCTCGATTGACTAACTTATGGTCTCACTTAGAGAGACAAAGAGGAGGAACTGCAACCAGGGGAGGTTCAGGAGAGAAAGAGATAGAAACGGATAAAAGAGCATTAAGAGATACGATTACTAAACTAAAAAAACGGCTAAAAAAAATAGACGTTCAGCAAACCACACAACGGAAAGGGAGAGATCAACTAGCTAGAGTATCATTAGTTGGTTATACCAATGTTGGTAAATCTACCATTATGCAGAAATTGTCTAAGTCGGATGTTTTTGCGGAAAATAAGTTATTTGCTACCGTTGATTCTACAGTAAGAAAAGTGACATTAGATCAAATGCCATTTTTGTTGACAGACACTATAGGTTTTATCCGTAAGTTGCCCCATACACTAATCGAATGCTTTAAGTCTACATTAGATGAAGTAAGAGAAGCTGATATATTGATTCATGTAGTGGATATTTCAAACCCTGCTCATCAAGACCATATAGAAGTAGTGTCTAAAACTTTAGGAGAGTTAGGTGTAGCAGATAAGCCTACTTTAATTGTTTATAATAAAATAGATCAGTATGAAGTCCCTAGAGTAGAAGATGAAGGAGGGAATGAGGTGAAAATGGATAAGTTAGACTGGTTTAATGAGTCTCATTATTCATCTGAAGGAAACGCTGTCTTTATTTCAGCATTGAACAAAGGTAATTTTACCAAATTCAAAGAATTGCTTGCTGGATTAGTATTAGAAAGACATATGCAAATCTTTCCTAATTATGTTAATCGTGTATACAGAGAGAGTGAAAACACTCAATGATTATATTTTTTATAAAAATATTAAAAAAAAGTGCAACCTTTGTGTATAGTGCTTCGTATACTACTAAGATTAGCTAAACAAAAATAGACAATGAACCCTTTAATAAACGTAAATAGGAGGAAATTAAATAGTGAATATCTTATTCTTAAGACATATGGTGAGACAGCTAAGAAAAATAAAATAGATAAGGTTTTTAAGAAAGCGGCTAAAGAAATAGAGGGGTTGAATGCTATTGCTGTAGTAGAACTTGAAACTGGTTTACCTCATGGGTCATTAATATCAGATGATTCATTCGATTTTGAAGCAGCATGTGCGTATTATGCAGAAGTCTTGAAAGGTAAGATAAAAGCCTTAGAAGCCATGAATATTCCTGGTGAAAAAGTTGAAGAATCTATTTCTAAGCTGTCTACTCAAATTCATTTGCTAAGGCCAACCTCAGATCACCGATTTTTCATATATTTATCTGCTAATAGTGCGCATACCAATTTAGGTGTTGCAAGCAATACTATTAAAAATGCATCTATAGAAATAAGTAGTATTCTAGGCTAGTTTTTTATAACTATGGAGAAATTCAATAACTTATTGACTAAGTATAAAGATACATTCTTACCTAAAGGAAATATCAAATTATTGAATGAGGATGAAGTTAGATCTATTCCTTTGTATGTTCAGTTGTTATCTAATGGAGTTCCTAATAGTATTTTAATTGAGACCTCTGATTCAATTAGAATATTATTAAAAGTTACTCGTCAATTATTTTTAGAGATAGATGGTAAAAAAGATCATACTAATTTAGCCGTATTGAAAAATTTATCAGGAAAGATTGTAGAAGATCTCCGTTCTAATGCCATTTCTATTCACGCGTAAAAAAATCTATTTTGAGTTCAGCACCAAACTACTTATCGGTATCCGGTCCAGATGATCAGTCCAATAATGATAATGGATTTAAGATCAATAAATTTACAAAAGATCAGATAGAACTTATATGTAAGTCTATTCTTAGTAAAGACATTATTAATATTACCATAGATTATGATGATGAGTCATTTTTGTTTTTCCATTCAAAAGATGGAAGAGTAAATATTGCAGATGGCTACAAGGGTGATTATGCTGAAATACAACATGCCGTAAGAGAAAACCTAGATACTCTTCTTTCTAACAATACAGAAGAAAGTGAGAAAGAGGCGATTGTACAGAAAGCAAATGATATGGTTTCTGTATTGCATCAATCATTACTTCCTAAAATAGATATTATACGAGATAGGTTTGATAGAGTTAATGTATATAGACAACCATTTGAGGAGCCTGGAGGAGACTTTTTTTGGTACAAGAATTACGACGATGTAAATAGCCTTATTGTATTAGGGGACTGTACTGGGCATGGTGTACAAGGTGCAATGATAGCCATGTCTGTCATTACATTATTAAAAGAGAATTTTAGAGAACAACCGACCAATTTATTAGATGCCGTTTACAGTTTTACCCGTAAAATGGCAGATTTAGTAGAAGATGATAATCAGGCAGGATTTGATTCAGAAACAGGTTTTATACTATACAATAAAAAACAGAAAAAAGTCTTTTATGTAGGCGTAGGGTTAAACTTGGTACATAAAAGAAATGTAGAAGTTGATCTTTATAGCACACGAAAAGTTCAAGTACTCAAAAATGAAGTAGAGCTCACTGAATTAGATGTGGAATCTGGAGATCAGTTGTTCCTTTGTACTGATGGTATTGCTGATCAGTATGATAAAGAAAATAAAAAGAGGTTGGGTAATAAAAAACTAACTGAATTATTTACTTCTTTGCCTCAAGATAATACATTGGAGGCCTTTATGGTAGAGTTTAATGAATTTAGAGGAGAAACAGGTCCGTTAGATGATCAGAGTTTAATGATCATAACTATTTAGACAATTCTTTTTTGATTGTTTTCAATAGTTCTTTACCTCCTTTAGCTAATATTACCTCCGCAGCATATTGACCTAATGAAAGATGGTTTATGCTTTTGTCTTCAAAAACATGTTGTATTCTCTTTTCACCATGGAGACCTATAATTCCTGCATTTAATGAAATAATTCCTTTTTCTTCTTTTGCATAAGCAAACACAGGAACACTACATCCACCTTGCATGGTGTATAAAAAAGCCCGCTCACATTCGATTTCAATCTGTGATTTTTTGTTATTACAAACTGTAGTAATTAATTCTTTTTTAGCTTTTGCCAAATTAGACGATACCTCTATTGCAATAGCACCTTGTCCTGTTTGTGGAGTGAAGTGATCAGTGTCAAATTCATGGATAATGTATTTCGCCATATCCATACGATGAACGCCTGCATAAGCAAGTAGTAAGCCATCACATGCACCCTCTTCCATTTTTTTGAAACGAGTTTGTAAATTTCCACGTACAGGTACTATCGAACAGTTAGGAAAGTAATGCTTTAATAAACCTACCCTACGAGTGGACGCTGTTCCTATTGTAATACTTTGTTCAATAGATAGATGCTGCTTGTTACTTATTAAAACATCATGTACTTTTTCTCGTTCAGAGAAAGCAATGATTTCTAATCCCATAGGCAATTCCGATGGCATATCTTTTGCGCTGTGTACGGCAATATCAGCAGTCCCTTTTAATAAAGCCGTTTCTAATTCAGCCGTAAAAACGCCTTTACTTCCAATTTTAGATAAAGTGGTACTTAATACCTTATCTCCTTTTGTTTCAATAGGATTGATTGTTACAGTAGCTCCAGCATGGCGCAATTGATCCGCAATAAAATTAGCCTGCCACATAGCTAACTTACTGGAGCGTGTAATAATAGTTATAGGAATAGACACTATAAAGCCCCTTCTTTTATTTCATCAACAACTGACGGATCTAGTAAAGTCGATGTGTCACCTAAACTACTTGTATCACCTTCGGCTATTTTACGTAAAATACGTCTCATTATTTTTCCTGAACGAGTTTTTGGCAAACCAGAAACCACTTGTATTTTGTCAGGTTTTGCGATAGGACCTATTTCTTTAGTCACCAGAGATAGTAATTCTTTTCGTAATAAATCTTCATCAGAAATGGCTTCATTACAAATAACATAAGCATAAATACCCTGTCCTTTAATATCATGTGGATAGCCAACTACAGCTGCTTCGGTAACTTTTTCATGTT
>JBGCEI010000204.1:0-2736 GCA_045106295.1 Cyclobacteriaceae bacterium | reverse complement strand
CTTACTCATAAATGATAATGTAAAGCTAGCTCAAGAAATAAAAGCTGGTGGGGTTCATCTAGGTAAAAATGATATTGATGCTGATAAAGCCAGGGCTATTTTGGGAAAAGATTTTATTATTGGAGGAACAGCCAATTCTTTTGATGACATTGTACGGCTCAATGAATGGAAAGTAGATTACATTGGCTTAGGACCTTTTCGGTTAACGGAAACCAAAGAAAACTTGAGCCCTACATTAGGTAAAGAAGGGTATCAAGGAATTTTGGAATCTATGAAAGCTCAGAATATTGATATTCCAGTGGTTGCCATTGGCGGAATACTGGCCGAAGATGTACCAAGCTTATTAGGATTAGGCCTACATGGTATAGCGATCTCTGGAGGAATTAGTAAAGCAGAAGACGTAGAAAAAGCAGCAATAGAATTTATTACGCTTACAGACCAGTAATTGAAAGAATAAAAAGGTAATTTTACAGGAGATGAAGCAGTTAACAATAGCAGGTAAAACATTTAACTCCCGCCTTTTTACAGGGTCAGGGAAATTTAGTTCTGGAGAGTTGATGGAGCAATCTATTTTGGCTTCTGGCTCAGAGTTAGTCACTGTAGCACTGAAACGAGTGGATGTAAAAGATAAAAAAGATGACATTTTACCGTATTTGACTCATCCGAACCTGAACTTATTACCCAACACTTCAGGTGTGCGCACAGCGAAAGAAGCTGTGTTTGCTTCACAGTTAGCAAGAGAAGCTTTGGAAACGAATTGGATAAAATTAGAAATTCATCCAGACCCAAAATACTTAATGCCAGACCCGATAGAAACATTAAAGGCGGCAGAAGAATTGGTAAAAGAAGGCTTTATCGTATTGCCATATATTCATGCAGACCCTGTCTTGTGTAAACGTTTGGAAGAAGTAGGTACACAAGCCGTTATGCCACTGGGTTCTCCTATTGGTTCAAACAAAGGGTTAGCGTCTAGAGATTTTTTAGAAATAATAATTGATCAGTCTACCGTTCCTGTTATCGTAGATGCTGGAATAGGAGCACCATCTCATGCAGCAGAAGCCTTAGAAATGGGAGCCGATGCGGTATTAGTCAATACAGCTATTGCCGTTTCTAGTGATCCCGTGCAAATGGGTGGCGCCTTTAAGTTGGGAGTAGAAGCGGGAAGATTAGCTTTTGAAGCGAAATTAGGTCAGCGGTCTTCACAAGCAGAAGCTAGTAGCCCATTGACTGCTTTTTTGGAGGGATAAAGACCTGTTTAGTAAGCGTTGTTATCTTTCTTGAACAAAGAAAGAATAGTGAGGTAAATGATTTTTAGATCTAAAATAAGAGTCCAGTTTTCTACGTAGAAGCGGTCTAGTTTTACTCTACCCTGCATTTTATAGTGTTGTTCTGTGCCACCTCTGTAACCTTTTGCTTGTGCAAGCCCTGTAATTCCAGGTTTTACATAATGCCTAGTATATAATTTTTCTATTTCATTTTCGAATTGTTCATTCAATTTTATAGGATGTGGACGTGGACCGACTATAGACATGTCGCCTAAAAAGACGTTATATATTTGTGGTAATTCATCAATACTAGATTTTCGTAAAAATGCGCCAATTTTAGTTATTCTAGAGTCTTTTTTTGTTGCTTGTTTTGAGTCAGCCTCTTTGTTTACCACCATGGATCTAAATTTATAACAACCAAAGATATCGTTGTTTTTACCATGTCTTTGTTGCTTGAAAAGCACAGGCCCTTTAGAGCTTATTTTTATTAGAATAGCAATAACTGGATGTAGCCATGATAAAACAAGTAAAATAACAGCTGTTGAAAAAAAGATATCGTAAATTCGTTTTAGAAGCGTGTTTCTTTTTTCATCTAAAGGGGTACTACAAATACTAAGTACTGGAATATCTCCATACCGCTCAAGGCGTAATTTTTTATGTGAAAACCCTCGGTAGTCGGTTAGTATGTGTACACTTATTAGAAGTTCATCTGATATTCTAATAACTTCTTTTACTTCGGAGGTACTTACATGTGGAATGCAACAATATATTTGATCAATATCAGCTGACCTTAAGTAATTTTCTAATTCAACAATATTAATTCCTTCAGAAGAATTAGCTATTATCTTTTTAACTTCAAGACTATACTCAGGGTTGTTGCTAATGAGCTCAGTGATATCTGCAGTGATTTCTCCTTCACCAATAATAAGTACTTGCTTTAGCCCAAATCCGTTGTGTTTATATTTCGAGATTATTTTATTAAATATAAGCTGGAGTAAACAAATAAGAGTTAATCCTGCTGTGAGGTAATAAATTAAAAACGCCCTAGAGATGTCATCTAAATCAGCTAAAAAAATTAGAAATGTTAGAGATAGAAAATGAAGAAAAAATGTCCAAACATAACGTCCTGTATTTCTAAGAAAGTGAACAGATATAATATACCTATGAGGTTTAGTATAGGTTACTGATAATATCCAAGTAAGGTTAGCTAAAGCAAAAACAAACTGATACTCTTTTTTAAACAGATATTGATTTAAATCAAAACGAAAAAAAAGGGCTGCACACAAGGCTAGATTAATGATGATTAAATCAAATAAAAAGTAACTTGTTGGTGAGAATAGTCGTTTTTTAAAATCCATTATATATTATCAGCGATCTTTTCACAAGTCTTAAATACTTACCTAGTTTTATTATTACAAAGATAAATAAAATATGGCTTTAATAAACAATAGCTTTTAGAATACCAATTGTA
>JBGCEI010000203.1:0-12372 GCA_045106295.1 Cyclobacteriaceae bacterium | reverse complement strand
CCTAATACCATCGTTTTGTACGAGAAGTAAATAGAGTCTTGCCAATATCCTCTTTCTAAAGCTGTTTTCCCAGAAACAAACTTTTCTTCTGCCTCCAATAATAACGTACCTACTAAGTCTAAAATGACACCTGCACACTCTCCTACTCCTACTGCTTTCACGTATTTTTCGTCTGTCCCCCAATCGATATAGTAGTCTTCAGGAATATCAGTTGTGTCTGTGTAAGGCTTCATTAACTGGAAGAAATACATTTTATCTGCTTCTACCTGTCTTCTGTAATAATTATTGAAGTATTCCCCTTCAAAACCATTCTCTTCGTAATCTTCTAATATCTTAGTAAATGCTGCTGGCACTCGTTTAGAAGGCAATTTCACCACTTTATCAGCAATGCTTGGCTTTCCTTCACTATCGAAACCACCACCTAATAATAACTGCAGAGCAGGCATTACCAAAGCACCTTTCTTAATAGACATCCCTTGGAAACCAATGTTTGCAATACTGTGTTGTCCACAAGCATTCATACATCCACTGATCTTAATTTTAATGTCTTGATTATAAATTAAGTCTCTGTGTTCTTCGTTCATTAGTCTTTCTAGTTCTCTAGAAATCCCTGTACTACTTGCTATTCCTAGGTTACACGTATCTGTTCCTGGACAAGCTGTAATATCTGCTGTACTGTCAAAACCTGGATTTGCTAATCCTAGTGCATGTAGTTTATTAAACAGCTCTACTAATCCTTCCTTACGAGCATACTTTAATAAGAAACCTTGATTTACCGTAACACGAATATCATCGGCAATATATCCTTGGTTTACCAAGTCAGCCATTGCTCTTGCATGGTCGTTCGTAATATCACCTATTGTTAATTTTACATACACACCATATGCATCTTTTTGTTTTTGTTCAAATACATTTGTCTTGAACCATTCTTCGTACAGTTTAGCGTCTACAGGTGTAGTTTCTGTAAAGTCAGTTTTAGAGCCGAAGCTTACTTCCCTTACAATAGACTCATCAATAGCTACTTTTTTGTTGATTAGGGCTTTTTGTTGTTCCTTAACCAATTTCATAAATGCTTCTATTCCGATTTTCTTTACCAAGAATTTCATTCTTGCCTTCCCTCTTGAAGATCTTTCTCCATAGCGGTCAAATACTCGTAGACAAGCTTCCATGAATGGGATCATTTCATCCGTAGGTAAAAAGTCAAATGCATTTTGTGCTAAGGCTGGCTGAGAACCTAGGCCTCCTGCTACATTAACAATAAAACCTTTTTCTCCGTTTTTAACTACTGGAATAAACCCAATATCATGCATAAACGAATATCCAGAGTCTTTCTCACTAGAAGAAAACGATACTTTAAACTTTCTACCCATTTCCTGACAGATAGGATTTCTTAAAAAGTATTCGAATAAAGAATGAGCGTAAGGAGTAATATCAAACGGTTCTTCCGGGTCAATACCCGCTATGGCAGAAGCTGTTACGTTACGTACCGTATTACCACACGCTTCTCTTAGTGTTATTCCTTCTTCTTCTAATTCTGCCCAAACTAGTGGAGATTCGTCCATTTTGACGTAGTGAACTTGAATATCTTGTCTAGTCGTTAAGTGCATTTTTGGAGTCGCATATTTATCAGCTACGTCTGCAATTTTAATTAACTGCTTAGCAGTTACTTTACCATAAGGCAGTTTGATACGAATCATTTGAACACCTTCTTGACGTTGCCCATAGACTCCTCTAGATAAACGGAAAGACCTGAATTTCTCTTCGTCCTCATTTCCTGCTCTAAACGACTGGATTTTATCATTCAATTCAACGATATCTTCCTTCGCTCTTTCATCTTGTACTTTTGATAAGTCTAATGTGCTCATAAAAAATTATGCTACGTATAAGGTAATATTCTTTAAAATTATGCGTTTAACGCTTGTTCAATATCCGCTAAGATATCGTCAATATGTTCAATTCCTACAGACAAACGAACCATACCTGGAGTAATTCCACTTGCTAATTGCTCTTCTGAACTCAACTGTTCATGCGTTGTTGATGCAGGGTGAATGACTAATGTCTTAGCATCTCCCACATTTGCTAAATGAGATACTAATTGTAGGTTGTTAATGAATTTTTTAGCTGCTTCAAACCCATCTTTCAACTCGAAACTTAATACACCTCCAAAACCATTAGTCAAATACTTTTTAGCAAGTGTATGGTATTTACTAGATTGTAGTCCAGGATAATTTACTGAATTAATTTTAGGATTATTCTCTAATTTTTCAGCAACTTTCTGAGCATTTTCAGCTGTACGTTCCATACGTAAAGAAAGTGTCTCTACTCCTTGTATCAATTGAAAAGCACTCATTGGACTAATTGCAGGTCCATAATCTCTTAAACCTTCTACTCTAGCTCGAATAGAGAATGCCACATTGGGTAGACCTAATGGATTTCCTTCTCCGAATACATCCCAAAATTTCATCCCGTGGTATCCTTCACTTGGCTCAGTAAATTGAGGAAATTTACCACTAGACCAGTCAAAGTTACCTCCATCTACTATTACTCCACCAATAGTAGTTCCGTGACCACCTATCCATTTAGTGGCTGATTCTGTTACGATGTTTGCACCATGCTTAATGGGCTGAAAGAAATAACCTCCTGCTCCAAATGTGTTATCTACAACCAAAGGAATGTTGTTTTTTTGAGCAACTGCTGCAATAGCTTCGAAATCTAAGATGCTTAATTCTGGATTACCGATTGTTTCTAAATAAATAGCTCTTGTATTATCATCTATTTTATTTTCAAAATCAGAAGCATCGTTTCCTTCTGCAAATCGAGCTTCTATTCCCAAACGTTTAAACTGAACTTTAAACTGATTGTATGTCCCTCCATAAAGAAAGGCGCTAGAAACAAAATTATGTCCTGATTCTAAAATATTGGTTAAGGCTAAAAACTGAGCAGATTGTCCTGAAGCAGTTGCTACAGCAGCGACACCACCTTCCAAAGCAGCTATTCTTTTTTCTAGCACATCAGTAGTAGGATTCATAATCCTAGTATATATGTTACCAAATTCTTTTAAACCAAACAGATTGGCTGCATGATCTGAATCATTAAATACATAAGAAGTAGTTTGATAAATAGGTACTGCCCTTGAGTTGGTTACTGAATCTACTTCTTGACCAGCGTGCAATTGTAAAGTTTCGAACTTCATAGTATTATTTTTTAGTACAATTCCCTCACAAACATACAGAAGCGAGCGAATGTTCCACAAAAGTAAGAAAATTACACGAAAAACTACTAATAATTTCGTCTAAAGCGAATGATTCAAAATAAAATTCTTTTGAATCAACTCAATAGCGGCTATAACAAAATATTATTTGGTTAAAATTCATTTTACTACTCAATTATATGTCTAGAACTATTACCTTTGTGAAAAAGAGATAGTCCAATGGATATTCAATTGACAAGAAATAACGAATCTGTACACCTTACAGCTACCAATTCAGATGGAAATGAAGTAAATCTTGATGGTTCACCTTCCATTGGAGGGAAAGGATTGGGTGCTAGACCAATGGAATTGGTTCTCATGGGGTTAGGTGGATGTTCTTCTATGGATGTATTAAGCATTTTAGAGAAAATGAAGGTAAAACTAGAAAGTTATGATGTAAAAGTACATGCTGACAGAGACACTGATGCGGTTCCTTCTCTATTTACAGATATTCATGTAGAATATATAATCACAGGTCAAGAAAAGGACAGAGCTAAAATCGAAAAAGCAATCAATCTATCGATGGATAAATATTGCTCTGTAACTAAAATATTAGAGTCAACAGCTAAAATCACACATAGCTTGACATTAAATAATTAGTAGCGCATTTAAAATTAAGAGAAATGGAAAATTTTGAGTCAAAAGCTATACGAGGGCAAATAGATAGAAGTCAATATAGGGAACACTCAGTTCCAATGTACTTAACTTCTAGTTTTATGTTTGATAGCGCTGAACAGGCTGTTGCACTTTTTTCCGACGATGAAGAAGGAAATATCTACTCTCGTTATTCCAATCCTAATACTACTGAATTGATTCAGAAAGTATGTGAAATGGAAGGCGCTGAAGATGGGTTAGCTACAAGCTCTGGAATGTCCGCCATTTTCACAAGTATTGCTCCTTTTTTAAGTCAAGGAGACCATGTTTTGGTGTGTCGTTCGGTATTTGGTTCTACTCATCAAATACTAACGAATATTTTCCCTAATTGGGGAATAGAGTTCACCTATGCAGATATTGACAAAACAGAAGAATGGGAATCATTGATTCAACCAAATACCAAAATGATATTTCTAGAAACGCCTTCTAACCCAGCATTAGACCTTATAGATTTAGAATGGATAGGTAAGCTTTGTAAAAAACATAATATCTTACTCAATGTAGACAATTGCTTTGCAACGCCTTATTTACAGCAGCCTATCAAATACGGTGCAGACATTGTGATGCATTCAGCAACCAAGCTAATGGACGGACAAGGACGTGTGTTAGGTGGATTAATAGTCGGTAAAAAAGAATTGATTGCTAAAATGCGCTTTTTTGCTAGACACACAGGCCCTTCTATGTCTCCATTTAATGCATGGGAGCTTTCAAAAAGTTTAGAAACTTTAGCTGTCCGTTTAGATCGTCATTGTGAAAATGCTTTAAAAATAGCTGAGTATTTAGAAAATCATGAAGAAGTAGAATCTGTAAAATATCCTTTCTTAAAGAGTCATCCCCAATATGAGTTAGCTAAAGAGCAAATGACTCAAGGTGGTTCTATTGTTTCCTTTACCATTAAAGGAGGCTTGGAAAGAGGAAAGAAATTCTTGAATGCAATTGAGAACCTTTCTTTTACTTCTAATTTAGGAGATTGCCGTACAATCTTAAATCACCCAGCCTCTACCACACACTGTAAACTAACAGAAGAAGACAGAGTAAGAGTTGGAATTTACCCTGGTTTAATCCGTGTATCGGTTGGTTTAGAACACAGCGATGATATCATTGCTGAAATAGAAAAATCTATTCAAGCATCGAAATAATTTATAGATTATAAAAACAAAAAACATGAAACTAGTTTATTCAATTCTGTGTACAATTCTCTTTGCACTTACATCTTTATCACAGCCTTTAAATAAAAAAACAGTCTATAAAAACTGTGAAGATTATATCCTTAACCCTAAAAAAGTAAAATTATGGTGGGCTAATCCAGATAGAATCACAGTAGGCTTAGAAAAGGTAACAATAGATATTGACCCTATTTCCTTACCTCCTATTTTTTGTGACGATAGGATAAATATAGTTAGTAATACAATCCCGGTTAATGAGCTAATAAAAAATGCTATTGTAGCGTCTTACCCAATAAGAAAAAAAAGAAATTTATGGATTAACATTACTGATATAAGAATATTGAAAAATCTATTACCAACACCTAATCCTAGACTATATGTTGGCATGCAGTTTTTTATGAAAGATGACAATGGTAATTATAATTTAATTTTAACTTATACTCAAATAGGTGTAGTTGCCAAATACATAGAGAAATCTATAATAACAGTAATTAAAAAATCAATATATGATTTTAACCTTAACTACCCTTTTGATATTATTAGTAAAAACGAGGGGCTCCCAACTTCTCATTATTTAAGCTATAAAGAGTTTAAAGACAATAACCCTTCGTTCTCAAGTCATTTTTTAATTAAAGAAAAAAAAGATAATGGATTAGTTCATACTTATCAAGCCATAGATTCAACGTTAAAAAAGCAAAACTCTTTTTTCTTTATTAAGAACAATAATGATTCTTACGTAAACGCTAGCTTTTATTATCCTAAAAATCATTTACTAAAATTATATGATGTGACAAATGATTTTTATCTTATTTATGATCAGATATATGATTATACAAAAGCTAATACAAATACCGTTATTTTTGGAGGTGGACTAATAGGAGCTCTCGCTAGTTCTGCATCAGCAAGTAAAAAATCAGTTGGATTGATTAACAAAAAAACGGGAGAGTTAATTTGTTATACTCATAAAAAAATAAAAACAATATTATCTGAAGACACTGCACTTTTAAATGAATACTTTCAGAAAGTTAAAAATGATGATATTGATGCGATAGCAACTTTTTTTCGAGGGTTACTTTCTAATAAACTCTATTCAGAAATTTTCAACGAATAATTACATTAATACATCATTAAACACCACTATATTCAAAGTAAAAAGTGTGTCTAGTTCACACTAAAACCAAAAAAAATGAAAAAAAAAAGAAGAAATATAACTCAAAAATGAAAAAACCCTTTCATTACTAAGAATAATTCTTAATAATGAAAGGGCTATCTAGATTAAGCTAGCTTATGCAAAGCATTCTAATAGATCCTGAAAAAGATATCCCTTTAGAAACGATACATACCATTTTTGATAAAGCAATAGCGCTCTACTAAAAAGCTTAACCAATAGCTACGATAAAACATATTTATGACCAAATCACCCTGTGTAGTAATCAATCTAACTCGAGGAATTTACATCTTAAAATCTAAAAACAATCTTACTTATCCACAACCTTTTCATGGCAACAAACTTTTCTTATTTTTGTAAGAGATGGAACAGTATCAAGTATCAGCACGTAAATACAGACCTAAAGGGTTTGAAGAAGTAGTAGGCCAAGAGCATATTACAACTACACTTGAAAATGCCATCCAAAACAAGCACTTAGCACAAGCTTTACTATTTTGTGGGCCTAGAGGAGTTGGTAAGACTACCTGCGCTAGGATTGTTGCCAAAATGATTAATGGTTTCGATCAAGAAAGTGATCAAACCAAACTAAACATCTATGAATTAGATGCGGCATCTAACAACTCAGTAGAGGATATTAGAAGCCTAGTAGAGCAAGTACGCTTCCCACCTCAACAAGGAGATTACAAGGTCTACATCATAGATGAGGTTCACATGCTCTCTAATGCAGCATTTAATGCTTTCTTAAAGACATTAGAAGAACCGCCTTCGTATGCTATTTTTATTCTAGCAACTACTGAAAGACATAAAATAATTCCTACCATCCTTTCTAGGTGTCAGATTTTTGATTTCAATAGAATCCAGATTAGTGATATTTCTAATCATCTAAAGAAAATAGCTGAAGTAGAAAACATTGCAACAGAAGAAGAAGCCCTACGATTAATTGCCCAAAAAGCAGATGGTGCACTAAGAGATGCCCTTTCTATTTTTTTTTTTTTTTTCACGTTTTCGAAAGACAGAAACGTAACCTACAAGGATACCATTTCTAACCTTCATATCCTTGATTACGATTATTACTTTAAAATCACCAATTTCTTACTCAAAGAAGACCTAAGTAACACCTTACTCGTACTTGAAGAAATTCTAAAAAATGGATTCGATGGTCACATCTTTGTAACAGGATTAGCTGAACACATGAGAAACTTATTAGTTTGTCAGAATGAGTCTACTATCCAATTATTAGACGTCAGTGATCAGGTAAAACAAACTTATTTAAATCAATCCAGAGAAGCTTCTGCCTCATTTATCTTAACCAGTATTAATATTCTAAACAGCTTCGATCAATCTTACAAAGGAAGCAAAAACCAACGCTTACACGTAGAGTTAGCACTAATGAAACTAGCTCACATCAACTCTGCTATTTCATTAGCCTCAGGAGATACTGAAGTAAAAAAAAAAGCATAACTAAACCGTCCCAACAGCCTTCAGTTGTTTCAGAATCACCAGTTTTTTACGATACTACACCAACTTCTACCCCAGTAAAAGAACCTGAAAAGCAAAAAGTATCACCTACTCCAACTCCTGTACAAAAAACGGAAATACGATTAGATACTAGTGGAGGCATTAAACTACCTACTCTCAACAGTTTAAAAGAACAGCTTTCTAACAAACAAGCTCCCGTAAAAGAAACCGAAGACAAACAGGAAGACATTCAAACCACTCCCTCTTATGAAAATCAGCCTGTTACCTTAGAAATGGTTACTAAAGCTAGGAATCAAATCGTGAACAAATGGGAATCCACGGGACACATACAAGCTGCTTTTGCTCTAAAAAGTAAAAGGATAACGTTCGAGAATAATGTATTTTCATTCACGGTAGAAAATGACCTATTGGTTGAACAGCTCAAAGAATACAGAGAAGAACTTTTGTCTTTTTTAAGAACAGAATGTAAAAACAGCACAATCCAACTAGATATTAAAATAGACGCTCAAGAAGTAAGTGAAAATAAACTGTACACAGAGCGAGATAAATTCAACCATTTGTTACAGAAGCATCCTTTATTGGGGAAGTTGAGAGATGAGTTGAATCTTGATACTGATTTATAAGGCCTTTAGCTTCTGGCTATTAGCCGTTAGCTTTAAATAAAGAATTAAACAATGAAAGCGATTAAGAAATGAATCAGTCGTGTAAATAGTAATTAGTTTTCAAAAAATCACGCAACTCAAACCAATTACAACACATCTAATAAATACATAATAAAGTCTTGGTACTAACTACTTGATACTTAATACTAAAAAATGAAACACCTATTATTCATCACCTCTACCCTATTTATTTTATTTTTTGCTTCCGCTGAAACAATTACAAAAAAAGACAGCAACGGATTCACCTACAAAGAAGCAAGTAATGACCCTTTGCATACTCGTATTTATACCTTAGATAATGGATTGACTGTTTACTTAAGTAAATATGCTGATAAACCTAGAATACAAACCTACATAGCCGTAGCTGCAGGTAGTAAAACTGACCCTAGCCATGCGACAGGTTTAGCACACTACCTCGAACACATGATGTTTAAGGGAACCTCTAAGATTGGTACCATCAATTGGGAAAAGGAAAAAGTAGAATTAGAGAAAATAGAAAACCTCTACGAAGTCTACAGAAAAGAAAAAGACACCGAAAAAAGAGAACAGATTTATCACCAAATAGACAGCATATCGTCTGTTGCTGCCATCTATGCTGTAGCCAATGAATACGACAAAGCCACATCTGTAATTGGTGCACAAGGAACTAATGCCTATACCTTTTTTGAACAAACTGTCTACGTTAATAATATTCCTTCCAATCAATTAGACAAGTGGATTACATTAGAGTCTGAACGATTTAACGAGATGACTCCTCGCTTGTTTCATACAGAATTAGAAGCTGTTTATGAAGAAAAAAACAGAGGGTTAGACAGTGATGGAAGAGAAGTATGGGAGACTTTATTAGAAACCATCTTTCAAAAGCACCCTTACGGAACACAAACTACTATTGGAACCATAGACCATTTAAAGAATCCATCTATTACTGAAATCAAAAAATATTTCAACACTTACTACGTACCTAACAATATGGCCATCTGTATGAGTGGCGATTTTGATCCTGAAAAAGCCATTCTTTCTATAAGCAAATCATTTGGTAAGAAAAAAAGAAAAGAGGTTCCTGCTTTTAACTTTACAAATGAAACTCCTTTAACTGGTAGAATAGAGAAAACAGTAGTTGGAACAAGTGCTGAATCGGTTACCCTTGGTTTTCGTTTTCCAGGTATTAAGAGCAACGAGTCTATGCTGATGGAAGTAGTTTCTATGTTACTTTCGAATAGCGAAGCAGGTTTAATAGACCTTAACCTCAACCAAGCACAGCGTGTATTAGGAGCTTACTCCTACCCTCTTCGTTTGTCTGATTACTCTATTCATATGCTTTCGGCACAACCAAATAATGGACAGTCGTTAGAGAATGTAGAAGAATTGTTATTGGCCCAGTTAGATTCATTGAAAAAAGGAAACTTTGCAGACTGGTTATTAGAAGCTGTTGTGAATGATTACAAAAAATCGATCATGGCGCAACAAGAAAGTAATGAATCACGAGCTGACTCTTATGTCACTGCTTTTGTACATGACATCGATTGGGAAGATTACAATAGTGAAATCACCAAAATAGAACAATTGACAAAACAAGACATTCGGGACTTTGTAAAGAAGTATTACAATACCAACTATGTGATTGTCCAGAAGAAAAAAGAAGAAAAGAAAACACTAAAAGTAGACAAACCAACTATTACTCCTGTACCTGTAAATAGAGAAAGCAAATCTAATTTCTACTCGAATTGGTCTACTACACAAACACCAGCTATCGCTCCTGTATTTCTGGATTATGAAAAAGATTTAACCATCGGTTCTCTCAAAAAAAGAGACCTCCTTTACAAACAAAACGTTGAAAATAGCTTGTTTGATTTGACTTTTGTAATCAACAAAGGAGACTTGCACACCAAAGAAACGAGCCTAGCTATTGCTTATTTCAATTACTTAGGAACGGATAAATTTTCGGCAACAGAGTTGAAACAAGAATTGTACAAAATAGGTTGTAGTCTAGACATTTCCTCTGGAGATGAAAAAACATCTATTTCATTAAGTGGACTAGATGAAAACTTAGAGAAAGGCTTATCACTTGTAGAACATTACATTTCTGATTTTAAAGCAGAAAATCAGGCATTAGCTAACTTAAAAGGTCAGATTTTAGAATCTAGGAGAAACCAGCGTATTTCAAAAGATGCTATTTTAAAACAAGCCTTATTCAATTATGCTAAATACGGAAAGAATAATCCGTTTACTTACGGACTAGACAGTGTTTCTTTGATGGCTATTACTTCGGAACATCTGGTGGGCAGGCTTCGTTCTATCTTCTTTGGTGTAGATCAAATCATTTATTACGGACCAAAACCACTGAAATCTGTACAAAAGTCCATCAAGAAGAATTTTGATTTAGGGAATCCTTCTCCAACAGGAGTTAAAAAACATGAGTTCACTACGCAAGAGTTCACTGAGCCTTTGGTGTATTACGTTCCTTACGACATGGTTCAGGCAGAGATTTTCATGCTAGCCGATGGAGGGAAATACAACAAAGACTACCTAGAAGTTTCTAATCTCTACAACGAATATTTTGGTGGAAACATGGGGTCTATTGTATTCCAAGAAATGAGGGAATCGAAGGCATTGGCTTACTCTGTACGCTCTTACTTTACCTCTCCTAGTGATACCAATGACCGTCATTATTCGGTTTCTTACATCGGTACACAGGCAGACAAACTAGAAGAAGCCGTAAATGGAATGAATGAATTATTAGACAGTATGCCTGTTTCGCCTATTTTATTCAATAACTCAAAAGAATCTATTCTAAAGTCTATTGAGACCAATAGAGTGACTAAGTCCGGTATTATTTCTTCTTACTTACGAGCTAAAAAGATGGGGCGTACAGAAGACAATAGAAAGAAGTTTTATGAATACACGAGGAACAGTTCTATTGACCAAATCATTGATTTCCATAAACAGAAAATTAGTAAGAATAAGACAGTTTACTTAGTGATTGGGAAAAAAGGAAATATTGACTTAGACGTTCTAAAAAAGTACGGAAAGGTAATTCAGTTAAGCGTAGATGATATTTTTATTAAGTAATGACCCTATCTTTTCTTTTTAAGTTTTACTGTTTTAAAAAAGTCAAAAATTGATAACACTAGCCATGTAAATTACCTCTAGTTCATGAAACTAAATAGTCTCTGTTTTTTGTTATATTTGTAATTATGGCACTAGTAAATATTCAAATAGACGATAATACTCAAGAGGGAAGTTATCTTTTGGGAATAGCTAAACTATTAGCTAAACAACTCAGTACTGTTAAAATAGAGCATGCAATAGCTCCTAAAAAACATATGAAGCAAGCAATAAGAGACTTGTCTGAAATCAAGTTAGGTAAGCAAAAAACGATGACTGTTGATGAAATGCTAAAAAGTCTATAACCTTGGTCAATATAGAGGTATCTAAAACCTTTCTCAAATCAGCAAAGAAGCTTAAAAAGAAATATCCTAGTTTAGGGTCTGACATTCTCAATCTACAAGAGCAATTTAAGGATAATCCTGAATTAGGAGTATCACTTGGAGGGAAATTAAGAAAAGTAAAATTAGCTATTAAATCTAAGGGGGCAGGAAAAAGAAGCGGAGCTAGGATTATCTCCTATCATGAACTCATTATCACTCAAGAAGAAGAACATAGAATAATTCTATTAAATATTTACGATAAGTCAGAAAAAGAGAATGTTACTTTAGAAGAAATCGAATCTTGGCTACAAGATAATGGACTCTTATAACCTACTTTTAGTGTTTATTTGTTGCTAAAACTCGTAATATCCCCGCTAGCGCAAGCATCCTTGCTTGTGCTAACAACTATATTTAACAAATAAAGGGATGAATTAACAGCTACCAGCCATTCCGACTGAGTTACAAATTAACTGATTAGGGTTAATTTAGCTACTTTTTCAGGCTTTGATTTTCGAGCTAATTTTGATGAGAAGTAAGCAAGCCATGTTGAAAAAATAAACGACTG
>JBGCEI010000202.1:0-17814 GCA_045106295.1 Cyclobacteriaceae bacterium | reverse complement strand
AATAATTCAAAAATAATTTCTTGGTATGTTACCTCTCCACTCATCTGGGGGATTCATACTGCTGCCAGTTCAAAAATAGAATCAGAAGAAGATATGGAGGGGTGCAAATATGCTATTAGTAGATTTGGGTCTGGCTCTCATATGATGGCACTAGTAGATGCTGCTAATAGAGGCTTCACAATCAAGGAGGATGAATGGAAAGTTGTAGACTCCTTAAATGGAGCTAGAAAGTCATTAAAAATCAACGAAACAGATCTTTTCTTCTGGGAAAAGTTCACGACTAAGCCTTTTGTAGATGAAGGAGAGTTTAGGAGGATAGGAGAGTGCCCAACTCCGTGGCCTTGCTTTGCCATTATGGTAAGAGATGATGTATTAGTTGAACATGAAAATGAAATCATAACTCTACTAGAAGAACTTCAGCAGAAAGCATATGACCTCAAAAACTATGACCAAGCAGTTCCGCTTATTGCTGAACGTTATGGTTTGCTAGAAGAAGATGTTGCAGAATGGCTGTCAAAAACAGAATGGGCTACTTCAACTGAAATTGATGTTAACATACTAGATCAAACACAAGAAGTATTGATGCAGGTAGGAAAACTAGAAAAAAAACTGCCTTTTGTATTGCTTCAATATGAACTTGAAACGGACTAGAATGGCGTCTTAGATTAACCTATAGCTACACACAAAGCGTTCATGACTCTTTAATAAAATATTCAAAGAAGTGATAAAAAGAGCCAATCGCTAAATTTAAACACATGAAAAAAACAACCAATAAAGTACTCCTTTTTTTCTACTATTACGGATTCTGGCTAGCATTTTTTGTAGCAGGGAAAATACTTTTTACTTTATACAATCTAAAAGAAACGTCCGAATTAAATATCCCCACCTATCTACGAGCGTTATTATATGGACTTAAATTAGATAGCTCTATGGCGGGCTACCTCTCAGCTATTCCTATTCTAATTTTCTTTTTCACTTCTTTCTTCACCACAAAAGTTCACTACTACTTAATTAAGTATTACACCCTTTTGTGCATTGTACTTTGTGGACTAACAACTGTTATTGACATGAAGTTATATACCTATTGGGGTTTAAAACTAGATCAAGATGCGTTGAGTTATTTAGAGAACCCTTCTTTAGTTTTTAGTTCTACTGGTGTACTTGATATCCTTTTGCCAACCTTACTATTTATTGCTTATGTTTCTCTATCATTTTTCCTATTCAATAAATACATAGCTCAAAAAATACTGGCGTGTAAATTCAGGAATTTTTATGCCAGCATATGGTATTTAGTAATCACTTCTTTACTTTTTATACCAATACGAGGAGGGTTTGATATTTCTCCTAAAATACAATTAGGTATCCCCATCAAGGCAGGAGCTGTTTTTTTTCATAAAAATATCTATGCTAACCATACTGCACTTAATGTGCAATGGTATTTGTTAGAATCAATTATGTATAAGAAAGAAAATAATGCGAAATATCTATTTTTTAAAAATGGAGAAGAACAAACAATATATTCCAACCAAATAAAAGAAAACGGCGATACGACTACCACCTTACTAAATACGAATAGGCCAAACATCATTTTACTAATTCTTGAAAGCTTTACCGCAAATATTATTGAATCTTTAGGAGGGCATAAAGATGTTACTCCAAATATAAATAGGTACGTAAAAGAAGGTGTTTTATTTGATCGGTTTTATGCTTCAGGTACCAATTCGGCAAAAGGAATAGCGGCTATTTTTAGTGCTAAACCAGCTATGCCTAATATCTCCTTATTATCTTATACTACCAAAATTCAAAAGCTCCCACATTTAATGAAAGAAGTGGGTAAACTTGGTTACGATCCAGCTTTCTTTTATGGAGGGGATATGAATTTCAAAAACTTTAAAGTCTACTTTAGTAGCGGTGGAGCAAAACGAATAATCTCCAAAGATGATTTTCCTCTTTCGGATCATAAAAGCAAGTGGGGAGCACCGGATCACATCATGTTAGAGAAGATGAGTAAAGAAATAGAAACAATGAAACGACCTTTCTTTGCTTCTGCTTTTACCTTAAGTAGTCATGATCCTTTTGATGTTCCTATGGAAACGATGGTAGAAGGAAGTGACGCTGATCATCGGTTTATGAACGCTGCCTATTACACAGATAAAAGTATAGGTGAATTTATAGAGCGTACTAAAAAACAAGACTGGTGGGACAGTACGCTAGTCATTATTGTAGCAGATCACGGTACGAAATATGCCAGTCCAGGACCCAGATACATCGCCAAAAATTTTAAGATACCTATGCTTTGGTTAGGAGGTGCTTTAGCTATTAGGGATACTATTATTCATACAGTTGGTTCACAATATGATATTCCTAAAACCCTATTAAGCCAGTTAGGCCATAAAGCACCTCAATTTGGATTCAGTAACAACTTACTTTCCAACGATGCTAAAAACACTGCTTTTTACGGACTAGGTGGGGGTTTTGGTTGGGTAACAGACTCTTCCGTTTCTGTGTATAGTTTAGATAGTAAAAAGTATTACTTAAAAACAGATTCCTCTCGTCAAGATATACCTGAAGCTAAGGCATTCATGCAGGTTTTAGCAAAAGATTTTAGTGATTTGTAACACCAGCTTTATTTTTCAAACAGAAAAGGGTAAGGCAACCCACACACTACCCCAGAAAGGGTGTCTGATTTGAGAAAGGGTTTCCCACAATTATAACTTTAATAGTAATAATAGGTTAGTGTATTCGTTCAAAAACACTAGGCATCCTCCCATTAACCTATTCTTTAGAAGTTGAAACCTTTCTTACGAATTTCAACGAATAATACGACTCCAACTAACCCAAATAACAAAATGGAACTAATTAAAGCAATTTTGTTACCTATAAAATATGATTGTGGAATAAACTTGAATTCAACAGTATGATCTCCTTCCGGTATTTGTAATCCTCTTAAAATATAGTTTACTCGTACATAATTAGTCTCTTTTCCATCAATATAAGCTACCCAACCTTTGTCATAATAGATTTCAGAGAATACTGCAAAAGCACCTGATGTGATTTTGGTAGCATAAGTCATGTGATTTGGCTTATAGTCAGTTAATGTAATAGAACTACCTACCGATGAATAATTGGTTTGTGAAACCGTAAACTTTGACTGATCTAAGACGGCTGTGTTTTTTGCATTTAGTCCTTTTAATGAAGCAAGTTCCTCGTCAGGAGAATTCACCAAAAGAATAGTATCGACAAACCAAGCATTCCCTAAGTGTGTAGGTCGAATAACTACTGGTTGTTTTGGGTCTTTCGTAATTAGATATTTTGTGTTCAACATATCCAATACACCTTGATTATTCTGTGAAATATGCTTTTCTATGACATCTTGATACCTTCTTAGTTTTGCTCCATGGTAACCACCGATTGATTTGTGGTAGTAAGAGGTTGTAGCATCGTTAAATGGACTTACAGTTAGGTTTAATACTCTATAACTTAAAGATTTATCTTGTAAGATAATTTGGTCAGCTTGTGTCATCGGAACAAGCTCTTTCTTCGTCTTCTTCTTTTTTGAAAAATCTTTGTCGTTGAAGTAACGCTTATTGACTCCAACTAAATCAATGATAGTGAATAAACATAAGCCAGCGAGAACATAGTTTAGCTTAACTGTTTTTTTAATACCTAAATAAACTAATACAATAGATACTAAAACAAAGAAAATAGACCTAAACCAATCTTTGTAAAACATTGAATTACGTTGTTCTAATATTAGCTCATACAACCACTTACCTCCTTTGTCATAACCTATCTGTTTTTTCAAACGAAAATCCCCATCATATATATTAATGAAATCACTACTGAACGCAATCAGCAAAGGCAACGCAAAAAGAATAGCAGAAGCAATTACCGCTTTTTTAAATATAACTAGTTGCTTTTCTTTATCTGTCAATTGGAAGAAAGAGCTTAATCCTACGACTGATAACGTACATATAATTAGTACTACTACTGATAGTGCCATAGCAGGGGTTCGGAATTTATTATAAGCAGGTAAGTAATCGAATAGGAAGTAATTAATAGAAGGTATGTTTTTCCCCGTTGCTAAAATAGCAAAGAAAGCAAGAACAGCTAACCACCAAATTTTCTGTTTTTTTTCTAACGCAAATAGGCTTAAACAGAATAGAAATAATATGATGGAGCCCACATAAACGGGACCTCCAGTGAAAGGTTGAGGGCCCCAATAAGTGGGAGCATTTTCTACAAACTGTTTAGTGTCTTGTGCAGGTATACCCTTTTTTCTCATTTCTTTATATAACTCACTATCTTTTGAAAGTTCGGTAGAACTAGCACCACCATATAAATGAGGAACAGCAAGTGTCAGTAATTCCCCTACTCCCTGACTCCAAGAAAAAGCATAATCTCTGTCTAAACCTGAACCTTGGTGTTCTTTTTTCTCACTTACTAACTCAGATTTCCCTCTTATAGAGTAACTAGTATATTCTTGCGCAAGTAATATCCTCCCTAAATTTGGACCTAACCCTACAGTAAGAGCAATAATAGCGATAGTAGTTGACTTAATAAACGCAGTAGTTGCTTTTCCTTTTATTGATAAAACAAACTCGTTTACACCTAAAACAAGTAAGATAATAGCTAAATAGTATGTTATTTGATAGTGTTTACAAGCTAATTGTAGAGCGAATGCAATAGCTAACAATACTCCTCCTTTAAATTTATTCTGATGGTAAGTCATTAGAAAACCAGCTAGTACTAAAGGAATAAAGCCTATTGATCTTACTTTGAAGTTATGTCCCGCCTCTATGCTAAGCATCGTAAAGGTGGTGAACGAGAACGCAAATGCCCCCAAAAAGCAAAGTAATGGTTTCACTTTTAGTACCCTCATTAATACAAAAAAGCAAATAAAATTAATAAATATCAGTGAAATTGTATTAGGGATTGAGTATATGATTTTAAATATATATGTAGTTAAATCTCCTGAAAATTGTGTGTTTGTTAGGTAAAGAGGCATTCCACTAAACATAGTCCCCGACCAAAGAGGCTCTTCCCCAGTTTCTTCTCTAAAGCCAGAAGCTTCTTTCCCGGAAGAAACTCCTTGTATAATATCGTTAGGTTTGAATTGCTTGTTATCAAATATGATGGGCTTAAAATACACAATAGCAATAACTATGAATGCTAAAATAGCGTATAAATATTGTAGTTTATGTTTTGTATTCATATTTCGTTATATACTAGATAGTTATGATATTGAGTTAAACTAGAACTGATTTTATTAATTGTAAATCCTCACTAGTCATATCGGGAAAGTTACCACAATAAAAGGCACATTGATCCAAGTAGTCTGAATTTGGAAGTTTTACATCAACAGTCTTATATTTATGGAAAAAGGGTTGGTTTTGCATATTCCCTGCAATCATAGGTCTTAACTCCACTCCTTGTTCTTTAAAGGAGTTAATATATTTATCTCTTGTTTTTTTAGACTTACAAATAAAAGAAAATGCAAAAGGAGAAGGTTTAGTTATGTGTTGAAAATCTAAGGAAATAAAATCATCATTTACTTTAATCAGCTCATTTATCTCTAAGAAGTTATCACATCTTTTAGTGTTATTTTCTTGTAAGTATTTAAGTTGGGACAACCCTAAAAATCCAGTTATTTCTGTAGGCCTTAGGTTATAACCTAAGTCAAAAAAAGTATAATTAGCTCTAAAACTATCTATATCAAAATCTGCTCTCCATTTTTGTTGTTGTTGTTCAGATAAATTCCTATCCCATCCATTTGCTCTAACAATTCGCAACATTTCAGCCAATTCTTCATCACTAGTACATACCATACCACCTTCTATTGTTGACATGTGATGGGCTACATAAAAAGAACAACTTGCCGCTACACCAAAGTTTCCTGTTTTAATGCCTTCAATTTCACAGCCTAGTGATTCACAATTGTCCTCTATAAAAATAACCTTATGTTTTTCACAGACTTTTTTTATTTCTGGCAAGTCTCCAGCAAACCCTAAAACATTTGTAGCAAAAAATGCTTTTAAATTATGCGTTTTTATCGACTCTTCAAGATTTTGAGCCATTACATTCAAAGTATTTACTGTACAATCTACTGGAATAGCATTCATCCCCAATTGAATAATAGGCATGGTGTTCGTAGACCACGTAACAGCGGCAAAACCTACATTGTCATTATCCTTTAGTCTACCAAGGTTTTTTAAACTTTGTAACATAGCTAAGTTTGCACTTCCTCCACTATTAAAAAGAATAGAGTCTTTTGAACCTATGTACTTACTAAACTCTTGTTCAAACTCAAAGCATTTAGTATGCATGCTAAGCCTATCAGTATTCAATATAAATTCAGCCAGTTCTTGTTTGGTTTCAAACTCATTGATAAAAGCTGAACGCATTAAAGGTATCTTGTACATAATTTATTTATTTACAAATATTGTGAATTATAGGATGAAATCATTTCCTCAATACCTGTTTCTAATTTTACTTTTGGGTTAAAGCCTATTCCTTTCATTTTAGAAACGTCCATACACTTTCTTGGCATTCCATTTGGTTTCGACGTGTCCCATTGGATTTCTCCTTTGTAATTTAATTTAACTTTTATAAGACTTGCCAATTCTTTAATAGATATATCTACTCCAGGTCCTAGATTAAAATAAGCGTGAGAAACATTATTCTCTAAACAAAACAAAACACCTTTAGACATATCCGTCACATGCATAAATTCACGTTTAGCTGAACCGTCACCCCATAATTCGACATACTCTTTATCTTCTTTTTTTGCATCAGAGAATCGTTTTACTAATGCAGAAAGTACATGAGAATGCTGTAAGTCGAACTTTTCTTTAGGCCCGTATAGATTACAAGGAATTAGGCTCGTAGAAACAAACCCGTATTGTTTTTTATAATATTCTAACATTTTCATGCCTGAAATCTTAGCCAAAGCATAACCTTCGTTTGTTGGTTCGAGTAGACCTGTAAATAAATGCTCTTCCTTCATTGGTTGTATACACTCTCTAGGGTATATACATGAACTAGATAGAAAGATGAAATAGTTCACTCCGTATTTGTATGAGAAATGAATGATATTGTTTTGGATAGCCAAGTTTTCGTAGAGAAACTGGGCAGGGTATGAAATATTAGCATTAATACCTCCTACCTTAGCTGCTGATAAAATTGTGATTTCAGGTTTATGGTTTAAAAAAAAAGCTTCTACTTGTTTTTGAGATGTAAGATCAAGGTCCTTTCTATCTGCAGTTAAAATATTTGTGTAGCCAGCATGTTTAAGTGATTCTAGAATTGCTGCACCTGCCAACCCATTATGCCCTGCCAAGAATATTTTTTTATGCTTATTCATTGTACGATGGCGTATTGAATCCTTGATCTTTTAAAATTTTTTCTTTTTTAAACAATTCTAAATCACTTGTAACCATATCATCAACTAATGACTCCAAATTGTGTTTAGGTTTCCATCCCAGTTTTTCTCTAGCTTTAGTCGCATCACCTAACAAAATTTCTACTTCTGTAGGTCGATAATATCTGGAATCTATTTTTAGTACTATTTTTCCTTTAGGAAGATTATATGTTGAACTAGAAACTATCTTCCCAATTTCATTTAACCCTGTATTTTCAAATTCTAAAGAAATTCCTAGTTTTTCAAATGTCTTTATTACAAAATCTCTAACCGTTGTAGTGACTCCAGTAGCAATTACAAAATCTTCAGGTTGATCTTGCTGTAACATTAACCACATAGCTTCTACATAATCATTAGCATGCCCCCAATCTCTTTTAGCATCCAAATTACCAAGAAATACTTCTTCTTGTAAACCTAAAGCTATCCGTACTGCTGCTCTTGTTATTTTTCTAGTAACAAAAGTTTCTCCTCTTAATGGGGACTCATGATTAAAAAGTATTCCATTACATGCATACATATTATAAGCTTCTCTATAATTAACAGTTATCCAATAGCCATAAATTTTTGCACAAGCATAAGGAGACCTTGGATAGAAAGGAGTCGTCTCTTTTTGTGGTATTTCTTGAACTAAACCATACAACTCTGATGTCGAAGCTTGATAAACTTTAGTTGTAGTAGTGAGTCCAGCAGCTCTTACTGCTTCTAGTATTCGTAACGTACCTAGGCCATCTACGTTTGCAGTGTATTCTGGAGAATCAAAACTAACCCTAACATGAGATTGAGCTCCAAGATTATATATTTCATCAGGTCTTATCTCTTGGACTAATCTCATTATATTGCCTGAATCAGTCAAGTCACCATAGTGTAATGTTAGTTTAACATTGTCTTCATGAACATCTTGGTATAAATGGTCAATTCTTTGGGTATTAAATAGGGAACTTCTTCTTTTGATACCATGCACTTCATAGCCTTTTTCTAGTAAGAGTTCTGCTAAATACGCTCCATCTTGACCTGTGACTCCTGTTATTAATGCTTTTTTCATGACTAAATTTGATATGGAGTTGATTCTATTTTAAATAGAATTAAGTTTAAAACTAACAAAAATGCATTGTTCTTGCAATGTTTTTACAATTCTAAGGTAAGTATATTTTAATAGGTTAGAATTTGGAATCATATGAGTTTGTTTCCTATTCTTTAAAATAAAAAAAATGGTTTACTCTTTCTCCGATGTAAAAAAATAAGTTACTTTGAAAAATGAAAGTACTAGGAAATTTTTTGTTGAAATCTTCTTCTATAATAGGAAAAATAGGTCATTATCTTTCAAGTAGCAATAAGTTTCTTGCTGAGTGGAAAAAGTGGGTTAGTGATAATAAGATACATGAGTACAGAACTGCTTATGATGAACTAAATCCAGACTCTATTATTTTTGATTTAGGAGGGTATGAAGGACAATGGGCAAGCGATATATATGCTATGTATCTGAGCAATGTGTATGTTTTTGAGCCTCACCCAAACTTTGCTAATAAAATTGAGCAACGTTTTAAAAAAAATCCAAAAATAAAAATTTTCGATTTTGGGATTGGTAGTCAAGATGAAACACTTATGCTTAGTTCAGAAAATGCTGCAAGTTCTACATTCAAGGAAAAGAAAAGTATGATGAAAGTGAGTATTAAAAGTGCGGAAGCTTTTTTTGTAGAAAACAATATAAATCAGATTGACTTGATGAAAATAAACATAGAGGGTGGTGAATATGATTTACTAAACTATTTAATAGATTCTGGTAGAATAAATAGCATTATAAACCTTCAAATTCAATTTCATGATTTTGTTCCAAATGCTGAAGAAATGATGCAAGAATTACAGGGGAAATTGGAAATGACTCATGTTCCTACTTACCGTTACGAATTTATTTGGGAAAATTGGAAATTGAGAGAATAAAGAGAGATTTTAATGAAACATTATCAATCCTTGTGATCAATCCAATGGAAGTCATTTGTCATTATTCCTACTGGGAATTCTTTAACTTCATTATACCCTAACCAGTTTTTTGGAGCGTATATCTTCTTATTTGTTTTAGTATTTAGGTATGCTCCCCACCAAGAAAATGTACTGTTTGCAATAATTGCGATGTCAGCATGCATTATCTTTTGAAAATCCATAATTAGAGAGTCTTTCTCGGCTGTAAATTTTTTATCACTGCAATTGGATAATAATTCATGAGCTTTTTTTGGATCATCACTTACAATAATGTATTGGTACTCATTTTTATTATATTTCTCTAAAATGGTACTATAGAAATCCATAGGTAAGACTGCAGTTCCTCCATGGAAATTATCATTTAAGTAATCGGTTAATCTGATATGTATTACAAACGTTTTGTTTTTATCGAAAAGATTAGCGTGTCTTTCTTTGAATTCCTTTATGAATGGGGCTTTAATAGTAAACTCTTGATGTATCAGGTCTTTATTGTTTTTAAAAAGATCATCAAATTGAAAATACCCCCTATAAGTGGTGTTGTCTCTTATCTGAGTGAGAAAATGACTTGGAGATTTTGTTGTATCAAAGTAGATTTCACTCTTATCTCTCCATGGTATGCCAAGGTATTTTTCTAATCTTCTTCTTATAAAGCTTACTTTTTTTCTTCTTTTTAACTTTTTGGGGGAATCTGAAAGACTATTTAAATTAAAATAATTGCTTAAATAAAAATCATAGTTGGTAGGGTGTAAGTTAAACTCTGTATTGTACTTTTTTGCAATAACAATAGCTTGAGCGTATTGAAACATTTGATTACCTAGTTTGCCTTTTAAATATAGTTTAATCACCTTTTTTCAGTATTTTGTTAGTATCTTCTTCTTTTAAGAAATAATTTTTAATGGCATTGGAGTATAAGAGATACTTAGTTTGTGTATCAATAATGAAATTCTCTTTGTAATATCCTTTCATCAGTAATTTAGCTGTTGATGAAAGGTATTTATATGAAACACTAATAATTCCTTGAGCTGTGAAAATTAATAGTCGTAGAAATGTTTTTTTTCTTCCTTCCCAGTATGTCTTACCTTTTATTTGATAACTAGACTTAAACCACTGTACATTTTGTTTGTATGAGTGTACATAATGTTTAATCAATAAGTTTGTATTTATACCTAAAGAGTACCCCATGCTTCTTATCTTATTTTGAACATATAGTTCTTCTCCATAACCAATCATTTTACCTGACATACCTAATTCAGAGGGGAACCCATTACTTTTCTTTAGAGAATCCAATTCAAATACCATATTGCAACCTGCTATGTATTTTTTGGTTGAAATAGAATAAATACCTTTTCTTTTGAAAAAATGCTTATTTGAACTGTAATTATCTAAAAACCATTTTTCTTTACCATCAAGATACCAGGGAAGATAGATGCCGCCAAAGCATTTGAAATCATGATGCTTTATGGTATAAAATATTTGTTCTATCCAGTCTTCATGAGCAATTGCGTCATCATCTAAATAAGCGACCCAATCTGTATTAGACTTTTTATAACCAGTATTCCTAGCAATACTTAACCCTGTTTTTTTTTCGATAATTTCTTCAAGAGAATCGAAACTTTGGATATGTTTTTTTACTATTTCAGAAGTGTCATCTGTAGAATTATTATTTACTACGATAATACGAAACTGATGATTAGGTATTGTTTGCTTAGTTAAAGAGTCTAGACATAAATCCAAAAATCTTGACCTATTATAGGTACATATAATTATGGTAAGTAATTGGGGGTTCATATATTATTTATTACAATTCAGTAAGCTCTTTCTTTTTTCAAGCATTCTATCTCTTGATTTTCAAAAGGTTTAGTAGTTTATCTTTTTTAAAATCCATTTCTTTTCTTAGAACGAATTTATTGTATACAATATTAGGTGTTCCTTGCCCTATCCTTTTTGCAGTTTTAATAGGTTGATCAATAATATGAAATAAAAATTTTTCTAATTTTTCCTCTGACTTGTCTAGCAATTCTAGTAAGTTTTTTGTTGGTTTTTTTGCTGTAATTATCTTTTGAAACATGTCGTCATTTAAATCTATCTCCTTAACATAACCTACAACATCTTCTAGACACTTAAATTTATGGCAGTTTATAAAACTATTTTCATTAAATAATGTGGTTATCTTTGGGTTACCTAAATAAATTGGAATACTATTAGCCAAATAAGAACTTAATATTTTTTCTGTTGTATATCCATTCACTAAATCGTTTTCAAAGGCAATAGAAAATTTATACCCTTTTTTAATATCGATACTTTCTTCAAACCAGCTTGAAAAGTGTCTACCTGAGTTTTCATTTAAAATCGTATTGTTTTTGTATTTACCTATTGCATCAACTTTTTTGTATTGATTTAAAATATCAAAAATAATACCTCTTTCTTTTATACCTTGATGGCTGTACATGAAATTACAAAAGCTAGTTTTTTCTAATACATCAACTTGTTGTGTTTGGTTATAGGCAACCTCTTTCCAGTAGTTAGTTTTAATAAATAAATTATGTAAGTGCCTATCACTATAAGTTATTTTGTGAAATGGGGATATTGAGTAGTCAAATAAATTGAAATCTGGCGAAATTGCTTCTCCAGTGTAATAAATTTTAACTTTAGCATTTGTGAATTTCGAAGATTTAAATTCTTTAAATAACTTCTTAGAATATAACGATGGGCCACAAAATAAATAATCTGGATTTCGTTCATCGATAATCACTTCAAATTTTTTTGACAGGATATTTGTAATAAAGTTATTGTCTTTTTTGAGGAATCTTCCCTCTCCACACCCAAGAAAATCGATTGTTATTTTTTTCATGAGTTTTCCATCATAAGTTCTTTGAACTCTCTTGGATAAAATAATTGGTAATCTTTTTTGTACATATGTGCAATTTTAATTCTATCTGGTAATGTTAAATTTGCTTTTTTTACTCCAGATTGATTTAGTTTGTTACGAGAATAAGAAGGAAGTCCCGTTCTTTTTGCTATGTATTCAAAATCTTCTTCAAATGTTTCGAACCTACCAATAAAATCAATGTTGTTTAAGTCAATTAAAGTATGTTGGCCTGAAAAATGTTGATCTGAATCTCCAATTTTCATTTTATCTATCCAGTCTATAAATAAACCTATATTTTCTTTAAATAATTGATGTTCTTCATCAGATAAGTTAAAGTGATTTCGTCTCTTTATTATTTTGTCTCTCCAAGCACTTACAAATCTATCTTCAGGGTGTCTTACAAAAGCAAATTTGAAATAATTTTTATACATACTAGGTAAAAAACCGACAAAAGAACTATGTATAAACTCATCTTTTTTGCAAGATTTTGATAGCCTATCTAAAATAGTTGTAGTCCCTGTTTTATATGTTCTATACCATAAAATTTTGTTAGCGAAATGGTAACAAAGAGGATATCTTTTCTTCGAAAGGGGTGTAACAAGGTATTTATTAAAATAAAAGTGTTTAATCTTATCTTTCATATATTGATAATCATAAAAAATTCACCAATCTTTTTGTTGCTTCTAGTCTAGAGAAGTAAATATAATTAAATTTTGATGGCTTCTGATGGTAACAATCTTGAATTTTTTGTTTCAGGTCGGGCAAAGAGTTAGAAGAAGTATTAAAGAAATGAGTATTAGAAGTATCAAGGGTTTCTATTTCTGTAGAATTGTCTGATAATACCAATATATGGTTTTCAGAAGCAATATATTCGAAAAACTTAGCGGGTATTTTACCTTGTGCCTGTTTAGTATTATCTAAGGGTAAATAAAGTAGATGAGACGTTAATAAATGTTTAGGAATTTTACTGTGTGGTATATTATTTATATGAGTAAAGTATGAGCTTAATTTATATTTTTTGATAGAGTCAAATACACTTTCATCTAATGTACCTATAAACTGAATTGAAAGTGAGTTTTTGAGATTTTTATCTTCATTTATTATTTCTGATATCGCTTTCCAAAACACCTCATAGTTTCTATTTTTAAATATTTGACCAACATGAGAAATTATAAATTTATTTTCTGGTTGACTTAGGTTTCTGTATGCCTTAAAATCTTCTTCATCATAGCCATTATGTATACACTCAACATTTTTGGCACCTAGTTTTTTCAAATTTCTCTTCCAACTTTCAGTTACTGTAATACATAAATCAGCTGTTTCTATTGTTTTTTTCTCAAGTTTGATATGTTTCAAAAGGGCTTTTTTTGTGAGCAGAAGTTGATTAAAATAATCAACTTCAGTCCATGGATCTCTAAAGTCAGCTATCCATTTAAGTTTATGTTTCTCTTTGAGCTTTAACCCTATCAGGTGTAAGCTATGAGGAGGGCCAGAAGTTATTACCGTATCAATGTGATTTTTTTTAAGATATTTGGTTAAATATTTCACCGAAGGCTTTACCCATAATATTCTAGCATCTGGAATAAATAAATTACCTCGAATCCATATACTTAAATGATGTAGTAGACCATTTTCTTTTTTTTCATTTAGTACATTGGGATTAATTACTTTTTTTCGACCACTTAATTTTTTAAATAATTTATAAGGCTCAAATATTTTTCTTTTAATTACAGTAACATTTTTAGGGATATCAGCAAATAAAGATTTATCAATTGATGGGTATTCACCGTTTTCAGGTGTATAAACAATTACACGATGACCTAACTTACTGAGATATTTAGCAAATTTAAGTTGTCTCTGAACGCCTGGACCTCCAGAAGGCGGCCAGTAATAAGTGATCAATAATATACTTTTATATTTTTCTGTTGACAAGGTTCGTTGATAGTGCTATGTATTTATTTTGTTATCGATAAAACTTCTCTCCAACCATTACTAATATTTATTTCTTAATTCAAGTAAAGGGATATTGAACTTATCTTTATTCAATATTTAAAAGTAGGTAAATTTATTTAGAATATAATTACATTTGTTTTGATGGGAATTGTCAGAAGACAAAGTATATTAAATTTAATTATCTCTTATAGTGGTGTACTGATAGGTTTTATAAACGTATCTTTGCTTTTTCCTCACTTTTTTACCTCAGATGAGTATGGATTGAGAAGTGTTCTACTTGAAACGGCTATGATTCTTTCTTTTATGCTAGCATTTGGATCTAACCATGTAGTACATCGATATTTCCCTAAAATTGATAATACGGATGAGAAAAAGAAAAAGTTATTTATTATCATAGCTATTATACCTTTTTTCTTTTTGTTAGTATCATATTTTGTTTATGTCCCTTTTGTGTCAGTTGTAAGTAATTATTATCTAGAGAAAGCGCCCCTTTTTTCGCAATATTTTAAATATACATTTCCAATAGCCTGTTTAATGGCTTATCTCTTGCTTATAAGCTCTTTTAGTGTAGTGAATTATAAGACAATATTTCAAAACTTTGTACGAGATATCTTATTAAGAGTTATGCTTACAATTCTCATTCTTTTATATGGGTACGATTTAATAAGCTTTTCGGGTTTTTGGTTTGGGTTTTGTGTAACATATTTGGTGGCAATTTTGATATTGATAGGTTACAGTTATAAAGACATAAAAAAAATATTAAAAATAAAAATAAATTACTCGTACAAAGAGTTGAATATTAAAGAGTTAATCACATTTATGTCAATGTCGGTATTAGGAGCTTCTGTGGCACTACTAGCTTTAAGGGTAGATGTATTAATGATTGCTGGGGAGTTAGGTGAAAAATATGCTGGTGTTTATGGGTTGTCTGTTTATTTACTATCATTAGCAGACATGCCAAGAAGGTCACTGTCAACTATTTCAGCTCCTATTATTTCTAAATATGTGAATACAACGGACTACAGTGAAATAATAACCATACAAAAAAAGACATCTGTTAATCTTTTAATTATATCTGGACTAGTTATTTCCTTAATATGGGTTAACCTAGAATCTTTCTATGAGATTATTCCTAAAGGAGAGTTTCTAAGATTAGGAATGATTACTTTTTTGATATTAGCTATTTCTAAATTGTTTGATGGCGTGATTGGGTTGTCGGGTGAAATAATAGCTTATTCTAAATATTATAAGTATAATATTATCATTTCAATCATTACATTGGCGTTAGCAATAGGTCTTAATAGGCTACTAATCCCTATGTATGGTTTAGAAGGAGCTGCATTTGCCAGTTTGATATCGATAGCAGTAAGTAAAATTTCTAGGCTATTTATTGTATACCGTAAGTTTAGGATTACTCCTTTTTCAACTAATTATTTTCGATCTGTTTTTTTTACAGGATTATTGATTTTGATTACATATTATGTTCAAATAGATACTGATACTATTATAGTTAATATTATTTTTAATACAGGGATAGTCTTAGTATTGTTTACCTGTATAGTTTTGGCCTTTAAACCCTCACAGGACATTACTCAATTGATTACTGTAACGATGGATTTGATTAGAAAAAAGCTTTCCAAAAGCTCTTAACCCAGAGGTTTACAAATTTTAAAAATAGACTGAAGTGAAGGAGTTTTAACGCTTGTTTACCTTCATACCCTATTCTGAATAATAAAGCTTTATACTCGTTTTTTGTCTCGTTTAGAAGGTAGGCTTTTTGACATACCTCTAAGGTAGATTTATACATTTTTTCACTGTGTGATCTGTTTTCAAATCTAGTGGATAGGGAATGTCTGGTTATTCGTTTTTTAACTAATGGTACGTCTAGGAAATAATAATTCCACTTTCTTGATGACTTAACCCAGAAGTCAAAATCTTCGTAAGCGAGTGATTCATCGTATCCATTTAGCTCATCTAACACCTCTTTTTTAATCATCATAGATGGTGGACAGATGAAATAACGTTTTACTAATTCAGAGTAGACATCTCCAGAAGGGATCCGGGAGGTTAACTTTAGGTACTTATTAACAGGATAATGGTGTTTTACAAACTCTCCTTCTTCATTTATTAAACTAGCATTTGAAAAGACTATCCCTACATTAGATCTACTTTCTTCAAAAGCTTTTACTTGTTTAGTTACCTGCTCTTTTCCTAAAATATCATCTGTAGCAAAATCGATAATATATGCTCCTTTTGCTAAAGAGAAAGCTTTGTTGAATGATTTACAATTCCCTATGTTTTCAGCGTTTTTGATGAACGTAAAATCATATTTAGAAGCTAAGTCATTAATTTTTTTCACAGATTCATCTGTACTGGCGTCGTCCACTACTATCACTTCAAGGGAAGGATAATCTTGAGAGAAAACAGACTCTAATGCCTCTTCAATGAAACGTTCGTGGTTGTAACACAAACAAATTATGGTGACTAATGGATCATTCATTGTTAGCCTCCCATTTCCATGTGATCTTAGTTGATTCTATTGCCCCCAAATTTTCTTTGAACCGAATCAAACCTTCATTGTCTATTCCTTTATCGGAAGCTATCCCCAAATCTAAGGTCTTATAATTATTACTTTTACAATAATCATACAAACCTTTGTGTAATAAAACCGAAGGACTGTACGATGAGTATTTTTCATTATCCGCAGGATAAAAGTGGTAGAAAACATCTTTTGATAGAGAAGTAGTCACTCCGAGAGCAGCTATGTTAACATCCTTTTTAACTACAAAAACTTTATAATGAGAAGAAAAAAGAGAAAACATTGCTTTAAAATCACCCTCGCTCATTGTCATGGGGAACGACTTTCGTTCTCTACATTTTTTTATAAAGTCATACACTTTGTTTAAGTCAGGATTGGTCCATTCAGAAAATACAAAGCCGTTATCTAAACATTTTTTTAATCTACGTTTCTCAGAATGATGTAGGTTGTCTTCAAACCCCCTTTCTTCGATATTAATGTGGTAATTTTTATCTATTACCTCTTGTTTAAAAGTGTGCTTTAAAACAAGTGCCTGTTCCTCCTCAGGGAATAAAGAAAGATAAGATGGAGGCATTCCAATAAAAATTTCATTAATATTATTTTCTACTCTAAAAGATGTAATCTTGGTAAGAATAGCATCTAGATTTTTTAGAGAATCATATTCTATTCCTCCGAAAGTTGCTTGTAATGGAGAGTAAAGGGTATCTTCTTTTTTAAATAAGTAACAAAAAGAATTTTCTTTCTGAAAAAGATAAAATTGATCAGGTTTTTTACTTTCTATGTAATTCCTGGTATTAAAGAAAAAACGAACTGAAGATTCATCTTCTAAGAAGGTATTTTCTTTGACGATCACCATTACTGTAGGTTAGAAGAAGTTGAGTTTTTAAACTCCGAATAATCAATGATATAATCTTCTGGATAGTATTTCTCCGATGCTAGACAGATTATAATGGCATCGTCAGAAGGAACTATCTTTCTCCAATACATGGGAGGGATATACATTGCTTGTTGAGGAGAGAATAACTCATACACTGTTTTTTCTCCATCTACAGATTC
>JBGCEI010000201.1:0-7220 GCA_045106295.1 Cyclobacteriaceae bacterium | reverse complement strand
TTGCTTTGCCTTTCAGTAGGTGTCTTTGGTTTATCTACTAAATAGAGTTCTAAGTATTCATATTCTTTGATATTCTTCCATTTACCATCTGCTCCTTGAACCTTTCCTTTGTAAAACTCTAAGAATAAACTAATCCTTCCTTTTTTAGCTTGATTCCTTTTTCTTAGATGTACCTTCATTTGTGCTGTTATGTGCTGTTATCATATCAAATATATAAAAAAGTAGTGTTATAACAGCACATATTGTCAAAATAACATCAAAACAAAAGAAAGGAAAAAGGATAAAAACCTTATATTTGAGCTTAAATGAAAGGTTTTGCTAAGTAAGAGAATATAGCTTTACTTTCCGATACAAAAGTCCCGGAAGATACTCTCTAATAAGTCATCAGTAGACACTTGCCCTGTTATCTCACCGATGTAGTGTAGTACTTGTCGGATATCCATCGCTAGTAAATCTCCAGACGTACCGTTATCTAAACCAAATAACACATCTCCTAGAGCAGTAGAGGCTTTGGATAATGAATCGTAGTGTCGCATATTGGTGATAACTGTATGCTGTGTATTTAGTTCTTTGATTTTCACTTTTTCAACTAAGTTGTTTTTCAAATCCTCTATTTGATCTTTTTGTAAGGCAGAAATGGAAAGAATAGGTTCTTCTGTGTTGTATTTTTTTGTTCCCAAGTCAGATTTATTCCCAACTAATACATAAGGAGTACCAGTCTCTTTTAACTTGATAATATCATCTTGTAGTTTCTCTTCTGTTAAAGTAGCGGCATCGAATATATAGAGTATCAAAGCAGATTTCTCCATCTTTTCTAAAGAACGCTGCACTCCCATTGCTTCTACTACGTCTGTCGTTTCTCTAATTCCTGCTGTATCGATAAATCGAAACTGAAAGCCTTCTATTACTAGTTCGTCTTCAATAAAATCTCTTGTAGTACCTGCTATTTCAGAAACAATCGCTTTTTCTTCGTTCAATAGCGTATTCAGTAAAGTAGATTTTCCTGCGTTTGGTTTCCCAATAATAGCAACAGGAATTCCATTTTTCAAGACATTCCCTAACTGAAAAGAGAACACTAACTCATCTACTACTTTTTTAATTTCTTGTACTAATTTCTCTAATTGAGAGCGGTCTGCAAACTCTACATCTTCTTCTCCAAAGTCTAATTCTAACTCTACTAGAGAAGCGAATTTAATCAGTCGTTTACGTAATTCTTTTAGTTCATCAGAAAAACCTCCTCTCATTTGATGCATGGCTGATTGATGCGATGCTTCTGAATTAGATGCAATCAAATCGCCTACTGCTTCGGCTTGAACTAAGTCTAATCCACCGTTTAAAAAAGCACGTTTTGTGAATTCTCCAGGTTCTGCCAATCGGATCCCTTTGGAAAGAAAAAGTGTTATAATTTGCTGCACAATGTAATCCGATCCATGAGTAGAAATCTCAATTACATTTTCTTTCGTGTACGATTTAGGAGTTTTGTACACACTGACTACTACCTCATCTAAAATCTCATTTTCATCATTCCTAATCGTACCAAAATGAAGTGTATGACTTGGAACTTGATCCAAATCCTTTCCATAAAAAACATCGTTCGTTACTGAAATAGCTTGCTCACCAGACAAACGTACTACGGCAATAGCACCAGCACCTGGAGGAGTAGAAAGAGCAATGATAGTATCTCCGATAAGACTTTTAGACATTAGATCCTTAGATTTTAGACAATGGTTATTTTCCCGTTACTTCATCAATTACAGAAGTATGTGATTTCTTACCATAAGCAACAAACAAGGCTACAAAGGTAAAAATAATTCCACTGACTACAGCCATTGCAGCGGACGAAGAAGTGTCTCCTATTCCTGCAGATAGATAATACCCACCAAATACAGCCAGTATTCCTAATAAGATAGAAACACCCAGCATAGGGATTAATTTCGTAGAAATAAGAAAAGCCGTAGCTGCTGGTGTAATCAAAAAACTAATCACTAAAATAGCTCCTACTGCTTCAAAAGAAGCCACGGTTACAAAGGATACAAAAGCCATTAATACATAATGCCAAACGGACGTTTTCATTCCAATTGATTCAGCATAATCCTCATCAAAACTCGTGATTTTTAATTGCTTAAAGAATAAGGTGCAAAACAAGATCACCGCAGCAAAAACTACCAATTGCTCCCAAAAGACCAAAGGCCCCATGTCTATTCCTGAATCTGTAATCCATCGGTCAAAAGGTGTATTTAAAATCTCTCCGTACAACACACAATCCAAATCTAAATCCGAATCTTGTGTGTAAACAGAAATTAAGATTACGCCTATGGCAAACAAAAAAGTGAAAACAACACCAATGGCTGCATCACTTTGTACACCTACCGATTTGTAAAATAGCTGAATCAAATAAGTCGTTAATACTCCAGCAATCCCTGCTCCTATCAATAGTAAAGGAGAATGCAGCGATCCACTGAATAAAAAGCCTATCACAATACCTGGTAACACAGAGTGAGAAATCGCATCTCCAATCATCGCCACATTTCGTAAAACTAGAAAAGAACCGATCAAACTACACGAAATAGCCACCAGTGCTCCAATTAATAATATCCAGATTTCATTATTCATTATTTCTTTCTTTTAAAATTAAAAGAAGTACAAGGTATTACGAAAGCTAATATCGTGATACCTTGTACCTAATACGTGGCACCAATTTAATATGGTATCTTCGTTTCATGCGGATCTACTTCAGGATATCCTAGTATTTTTTCCAGTTCAGCTTCTAATTCTGGGGTAATGATATGTTCTACCGATTCAGCATCATCGTGTACATGATCGTGAGCAATAGCTAATTTATTCGTCAAATAGACCTCCCATAATCGGTGTAGTTTCACCAAACGCCTCCCTTGTTTAGCACCCGAAGCTGTCAGCTGCCACAATTCATTAATGTTATTTACCTGTTCTTCTTTTTTCAATCGTCTCAAACTCCTTAAAGCACTTTTATTGGACACTCCATTACGTTCTATTAGGGCAGAAATACTCAGTTTACCTGTAAGATCAGCATCACCTGTTTTCTCATTCATTTTATACATCGATTTCAGAATGTTTTCATCTGCAATTCGTTTTTTTATTCTCCCTTGCCTCCACCTTCTGGCAACTACTCCTTTTTCAGGAGCAAATAAAAATGATAAAATGGCGATTACCGAAAGGAATACCACGATTACAGGACCTGTAGGTACAGAAAAATGATAAGAAATTATTATTCCCAATACACTAGATATCATACTAAAAACAATAGCTAGTATAAAAATTCTCTTTAGTTTGTTAGTCCAAAAACGAGCTGCCGCCACTGGCGTAATCAACATAGAAGCCGTCAATACAATCCCAATCGCCTGAATATTGCTAATTACAGTAAGTATCGTCAAAAACGATAATACAATACGAATGGTACGAACAGGAAAACCAATTGTTTTAGCAAATGCTTCATCAAAAGAATAAACGAGCAATTCCTTATACAGCACCATAATTATCCCAAAACTAACTAAGGCCACAATAGAAAACGCTAATAAATCAACTTGAGTAACCGAGACAATATTTCCAAAGATAAAATCGCTTAATCCACTAACATTCCCCATAGAAGGTAAATGCTGGAGATAGGTCAATAGCATAATTCCTAAACCGAAAAAACTGGTTAAAGCTATTCCTAAAGCAGCATCTTTTTTCACCTTTGTTTTAGAACTCACAAAGTCGATAAACAAAACACATAACCAGCCTGTAATAAAGGCACCAATTATTAATACAAATGGATTTTTCTCTTTAAATAATAAGAAACTCAAACATACGCCTGGTAAAGTAGCATGAGCAATGGCATCACCAATCAACGACTTACGCTGTAGCAAAGCAAATGAGCCTACTAATGACGACGAGATCGAAATCAGTACAGTTCCTATTAATATCGTAAGTATGATTAAATACATTTTTTTTCTAAGGTTGTAAGAATTTGAGATAATTAGATAATAAGAACTCTCATAGTCTTATCATCTAAAAGTCTAATAATCTCAACTAGCCTTTCCTTGTTGGATATTCTTTCTCCTTTAACAAATCCCCTACTTGCGACAATACAGACAATTTCCCTCCGTACGTTTCTTGTAACAATTCAGAAGTAAACACCTCATCCATCGGGCCAGAAGCTACCAGTCGAGTATTTAGTAATATTGCCCAATCAAAATACGACATGGCAGATTGCAAATCATGATGTACAATAATTACCGTTTTGCCTTGCTCTTTCATCTTCGTTAACAAAGCTACAATAGACTTCTCTGTCGTTGCATCAATCCCTACAAAAGGCTCATCCATTAAATACAAATCTGCTTCTTGTGCCAATGCTCTAGCTAAAAACACTCGTTGTTGTTGCCCACCAGAGAGTTGCGAAATCTGACGAGTATGGTAATCTTGCATTCCCACTTCTTCTAACGATCTAAAAGCAATCTCTTTATCCTTTTTAGTTGGCCGTTTCAATAAACCTAAATGAGCATACCTTCCCATCAACACAATATCCAATACCGATGCAGGGAAATCCCAATCCACCGATTCTCGCTGAGGTACATAACTAATCCGTTTTCTAACAGCATCCAATGGCATATCAAACAACTTTGCATATCCACTGCTCTTCTCCACCAAATCCATCACGCCTTTAATCAAAGTAGACTTCCCCGCCCCATTTGGACCTACAACACAAGCTAACACCCCTTTAGGAATCGTGAAATCTACGCTCCACAAAACCGGTTTTTTGTTGTAACTCACCGTTAAGTCGTGTACCTCTAATACTGGATGTTCTACTTGTTTAATCATTTTTTATTAGCTCTTAGCTTCTGGCAGTTAGCCTCTAGCTTTGTTTCATTTTTGGGTATCTCCCTCCGTATCCGTAGGGTCGGGCTATTCCTGCCTGCCGCAGGTACGGCGCTTTTACTCCTTGCTTAGCTGTGGAGTAACCGCTTCTATCCCTGATACATTAATTTTTTTAATATGTTTTAGCTAAAAACTAGTACCTAGTAGCTAACTACTTCAATGCATTTACAATTTTATTGGTATTCGCCATTACTGCACCAATGTACGTCCCTTCATCCGTTCCACTTTGTCCTAATGCATCAGAATACAAAAAACCGCCAATAGAAATGGTATGTCCTCTATTTTCACACCCTTTTACCAATACATTAATATTCTTTTCAGAAACCGAAGTTTCTACAAACACAGCTTTAATTTGTCTTTCAATGATAAAGTCTACTAACTCAGCAATATCTTTTAAGCCTGGATTTGCCAAGGTAGATAAACCTTGTAACCCCTTTACTTCCATTCCATAGCGAATACCAAAATAACCAAATGCATCGTGTGCTGTTATTAAAACACGTTGTTTTTCTGGGATTTCATTTATTTTAGATTGAACAAGTGCATCCAAAGAATCCAATTGCTTTTCGTAAGAATACCAATTCTCTGAATAAAACTCAGCATTTGCAGGATCTTCTTCTTGTATTTTCGCTAATATATAAGTCAACCCGTTCTTCCACATATTTACATTGAACCACAAATGTGGATCTTCGGTATTACTCCCTACTTTCCTAAACAAGCTAGCATCCATTCCATCCGATACTTCAAAGACAGGTTTTTGTCGTCCATATTTATGAAGAATATCTGCCATTTTCCCTTCTAAATGCAATCCATTTTTAATAATAATATCAGCATCATTCATTTTTCGCATATCAGACTGAGCCGCTTTGTACAAATGAGGATCTACACCACTTCCCATTAAAGAAACCACACTTGCACGGTCTCCGACGATTTGTTCTACACCATCAGCTATAATTTGGGTAGTCGTTAATATTTGAAGCTTCCCATTCGTTTTTTTCTCTGTAGAAGAGCAGCTAAATAACATTAAAAAAGAAAACAAGGTTATGCTTATTGTTTGGAATTTGAAATTTGCCGTGCCTGACGGCAGGCAAGAGATTTGGGTTTTATTCATCATTAGTTACGTTTACTTTAATTATTCAATTTGTACTACAACTCTACTACTTTTACAAAAATATTCTGCAGTGCCTCTTTTGACAACAACAAAGACTTGCTCCCATCCAAGACCACCTCTTTACTTGTATCAAAATCGAATACTTCTTTCACCTCTAATGAAGTACCTAGCTGTATACCTACTTTGTTTAAAAACTGTAAAAAGGAATTAGAATTATCTTTCACTCCTACAACAATTGCCTTTTGAGCTAGCTTGAGTTCTATTAACACTTTTTTATCTGATCCTATCATTACACCACCTTCTGTAGGGATAGGGTCTCCATGTGGATCTTGAGTAGGATTCCCCAAAAAATCATCTAATCGTTTAATGAGAACAGGAGATTTTATGTGCTCCAGTTGTTCGGCAATCTCATGCACTTGATCCCATTGAAAGCGTAATTTCTCTACTAAGAAAGTTTCCCAAAGCCTGTGTTTACGGATAATCTTTAGTGCTTCTTTTACACCCAATTTATCAATAGTCACTCCTTTATATTTCACATAGGAAATCAATTCTTTCTGATTCAATTTCTTAATCATATCACTTACAGAAGCAGGCGTAGTTTGCAACTGTTCGGATATAGCATTGGTAGAAACCGATACTGTACCATGGTTGGATAAATGGTAAATCGACTTCATATAATTTTCTTCTGTATGGCTAAGTTCCATGCTAATGTAGAATCATTCTAAGTCAAAGGTAACTATTTTTAGATTAGTCTAAAAATCAATTCAAGTCCAACAACATATTAAGCACTTCATGTTTGTATTAAGAGAGAAAGAAAAGTAAATTGATTCTTAAATATATCGAGAGAGTTCTTTCGGGTTACAACTATTTTTTTCAATCGTTTAAAACGTCATCTATGAAAAAAAAATAGAGTTAGTGTGTGTTTTTAAAAAAACATCTCTTAAATTTGCATTCTAATTAAATAAATGGTCCGTTCGTCTAGGGGTTAGGACGCCAGGTTTTCATCCTGGTAACAGGGGTTCGATTCCCCTACGGACTACTAAAAACTCTCTATGTTACAAATATAGGGAGTTTTTTATTTTATGCACACCAAATTGCACACCATTTATTAAAATGTGTGTTTTTAGTATTTAAGTTTTACTTTTACCCACCTTTTCAAAGTTTATTCTTATTTACTAAAAACTATTAATAATTAGTTGTTGAAATCGGACTGCTTTAG
>JBGCEI010000200.1:0-3284 GCA_045106295.1 Cyclobacteriaceae bacterium | reverse complement strand
AGTCACTACTCATAATTTAGGCTATGATTAATACCCTATTGTTTTTTGCAGCTTCAGTATCCATGTACTGACCTATGATGTATTCAATAAACATCCCAATACACATCCCGGTAGTACTACTTCCGCTATCTCTAAAGACAGCAGTTCCTAGGGCAAGTCCAAAAACCATCCCTAGGCTGAGCCCGTAGTTGGCATAATGTCCCTTTAAGACAAAAGAAAACGCAGTGTCAATGTATTTAAGAAACTCATTTAATCTTTGCCTAATGTACTTTTTCCTGTTTTTAGTTTGTTGTTTTAAGTCGAGAATTGCCAACTCCTGTTCAATTAGGTCTACTTGATTCCTAGGCAAGTCCCTGTTTTCTAGGCCTGTAAGTACCAGAATGAATTTTTGATAAATTCTAGTTTCGCGTTTTGTAGTACTGTTGTTTAATAGGCTCTCTAAAAAGTCTTTTGCTTTATTTATCGTCATTTTTTTAGTGTTTATTTAGTTAGTGGCTCAACCCAACAAAATATTACACCTCCAACGATTTTTTTTAGATGTTACTGAATATAAATTATGGAAGTGTAGACTTACGAGATTTTAAGACAGTTTAAATTTCCCCAAAGTTGCCATCATATTTAATGCTAGTCCAAATGCATTTATTGCAATAGCCACTAAGCCAGAGTAAATGGTGTTGTACAATTCGGGGTATTGATATAAAGAATACACATGTTTTAACACTCCGCCATAGGCGAAAATTAGAATTGAAAGAAACATTAAAGCTCTATAGAGGTAAATCTTCCTAAAGTATCCCGCTAGAAGAAAAATGGAGTAGGTAAGCATTACAAAAATCCCTACCATGGGAACCGTTGGAGTTAATGGCTGATAATCGTTCTTAATAAATATCCAACTTATAAGATTGAATACAATACCTATTAAACAATACCAAATTTGTAATCTAAGTAGTTTGTTTAAACTCATGGTCTTATTTGATACCAAACATTTTTTTGATGAGCATACCTTTTGCTTTTTGGAGTGGTTTGAACTTTGCGAAAGTCATGCTTTTTATGTCATCCGGACAGTTTGTTAGTATTTCATAGCCATCTTTTGTAACCCTTACGGTATCAGAGTGTCTGTAACCACCTATTCCTTCTATATAGATTCCAGGTTCTATACTTACAACCATGTTTTCCTGCAAAATTGTTTTATCGCCCTCTGCTAAATATGGCCCCTCATGATTTCCTAGGCCTATCCCATGACCCGTTCGGTGAATGAAATTCTCTTTTCATCCTTCCTTTTCAAGAAAAATTTTGGCCGCTAAATCAACTTCTTCTCCCGAAACTCCGGCCCTCAAAGTCTGATAGCACCTTCTTCTGGTTTCCATCATTAGCTCATACATTTCTTTTTGCTCCTTGGATGGCTCTTTAGTGAAAAATGTTCTCTCCAATTCTGCCGCATATCCATTCACCCTAAGAAATGACAAGCTTATGTGAGAGCCATCTATTAAAACATCACTTACTTTAGGAACACCATGAGGTTGATGCGAAATTCGACTGGGCCATGCAGCAACTAAAACATCAGATGATAGATAATCAAAATCTGTCTCCTTAATTAATCGCTGCTGAATGGTGCGTCCTATAGAAAAAACTTCTAATTCGGTCATCCCATAATAAGCATTGCTATTTAATGTAGAAATGGTGTCATCGCAATATCGAGCGGCTCGCTTTATTAGTTCAATTTCTGTCTCGCTTTTTATCCATCTTAATCGTTCAACAATATCACATTTTTGAACATTTAAATCCACTGAACCTAAAAAGTCGGCAATTTCAAAAGGAGATTTACTACCGACACCAATATTTTTAGAATTACCTATAGTTTCTAGCAGAATATCCTCCCATCTTTCAGGCTTCTGAGCTGGATATTCCCAGTAGTGCTTTAAAGAATTAACATTGTCGATATGTTTTAAATGAGACAATTCCATCATGGGAACGATGAATGTGATATTATTTTCCTGAATAACTAGAAGAAATAATCGCTCTAGACTTTTGAAAGTCAAACCGGTTAAGTAATAAATGTCTTCTTCTTCAGATAGGATAAGAGTTTCAATTTTTTGAGAAGCGAGTTGTTCTTGAGTACGCTTAATCCTTAATTTATATTCTGCTTTACTAATTTCCATGCTTGCTTTTTATTTGAAATACTGGCTCATTTTCCTAAATGAGAAATAGGGTATTACGAACTGAAATCGCCACCAGGCCATAAGGTAATCAGGAGCTCAGGAATAAGCTAAAAACCATTAATTTTCTACGGGCCTATTTTTTTTCTGCAACAATCCTAACCTCCGCCAAAACTGGGTAATGCTCATTGAGATTTGTAATTGTTTCAGCAAAGAGTTTTTCTAAGATTGATATGTCAATATCTGCGAGTTTCTTAACGTAGATACAGGCTTTTTTCATTGTGAATTTGCCAAATCCCAACAATTCGTCACTCTTCTTAGGTTTTGAGTAGATATAAGGTGGAAATTGAGCTAACAGTGGGGAGAACAGGAGTCTTGATCCTAGTCTAATTGTAGAATGTTTTTTCTTACTTTTTTAAAACTTTAAATGTTTTTACTCTTTCTCCTATTCTAGTAAAAAGAATGTAAGCCCCTTCTGGGAAGTCATATAAATCAATTGTATTTCTTGGAGAATTTATCGGTGAGTCGTAGAGTTGCTTGCCTAAAATCGAAAATAATTTAACGTTATCCTGACGAGTGTATGACGTTTGGTGATTTTCTATAACCAATTCTGAATTAGTTGGATTTGGGAAGATGGAGATTTGTGTTTCAAAATTGGATAAAATGACATTTGGAGATGGTAAAGAACTTTTACATCCATTAGAAAAAGCAGTGCTTAATTCACTACTCACAGTTAATGTCGCACTAGAGTCTTTACAGATACATCTACCATCGTTGAAATTATAGGTCATATAAGGAGCATCTGTTTCAAAGGCCCTAGAAGTGCACTGTTCAAAACTTAATGAATCGCTTACGGTTTGAGTTGAATGTGTCCAATTACTGTATAGTGTAATTCCTCCGTTCCAGTGACGAGAGCCGCTTTCTTGTGTAAAGTCACAAGGTTTAAAAAATAATAAGTACAGAGCCCCTGCACTACCTGCTCCTGCACCGGCTCCATAGTTTACAGCTATTGTTCCATCTCCTCTCAAATCACCAAGAAAAGAAATAGAACGAGAAAATCTGTCTTCCATTGTCAGATTGAATCCAAATCCTCCGTACAAATTATTGATGCGAGTATATGTTTTTACAGTC
>JBGCEI010000199.1:0-9672 GCA_045106295.1 Cyclobacteriaceae bacterium | reverse complement strand
CATTACACATTGCCCACAAAACTTCATCTTTCCTACTCCTGTTATTTATTATTATCTTTATTGTATCAGTAGACATACCAGGCATCCTTAATAATGAGTCTAAACATTACAGTATGGTCTCCTTACTTAAAGATATTAGTCTATTTGGAGGAACTTTAGCACTGTACATAAAATTCAAACATGAATAAACTAACAGAAAAAATCAGATCAGTTATTAGAGATGTTCCCGACTTTCCTTCAAAAGGAATTCTTTTTAAAGACATTACTCCTTTATTACAAAATGCATCGCTACTCCAAGATATGGTAAGAGAACTAACCACGCATGCAAAAAAAGTAAAACCTGATGCTATTGCAGGAATTGAATCTAGGGGTTTCTTACTAGGTATTCCGTTAGCTATCTCATTGGACATTCCTTTTATTCCTATCCGCAAAGCAGGTAAGCTACCTTACCACGTATTAAAACAATCGTACGATTTAGAATACGGCTCTGCAACCATTGAAATGCATACCGACGCCTTACAAAAAGGTGACCGAGTGCTGATTCATGATGATGTATTAGCCACAGGAGGTACTGCTGTAGCTGCTGCTCAGCTAATTGAACAAATAGGTACCGTTGTAGGCTTTAGCTTTATTGCAGAGTTGGCTTTTTTAAAAGGAAAGAATAGATTAGGAGATACAGACTTTCAAACATTGATTAGTTATTAATGCCACATATTACACTCTTTACATAGTTTCTTTTTACCTGGAGGATTTTTAATAGGTGGCTTTTTATGTCCAAAATAAGTAGGATCATTATATTTTTTCTCCTTCTTCATTTTATTAATCTTCTTATACTTCTTTTTATTGAACTCTTGTTGAGCGGCATATTTCTCATCTAACGTACTAATTACTTTTTTATTAGCACTTTTAAGTCTCGCGGCATAATCTGTATTTGCATTAAATGAAGACCCTCCATTTGCCCCATACTTAGCAGTAGAGGACACTATTGTTTTCTTCTGGCAAGACACCAAAAAAACTAGCGAGAGGAAAAAAGAAATAACTATTTTACTTTTCATAATAATAAAGATAAACATTTGAATAACGCAACAATACAGAAAATAGTATGTTTTTAAAGTTAATTCTATTATTAGAATCAATTTAGTAATTAATTTGTTACATAATCTAACACTAAAAATTTAATCACTTGATAGAGTTACGAAACATCAAGAAATCATACACTATTGGCAAAAACCAACTAGAAGTGTTAAAAGGAATAAACTTGACAATAAATGAAGGTGACCTTGTTTCCATTATGGGGTCTTCTGGTTCGGGAAAGTCTACTTTACTTAATATATTGGGGATTCTTGATTCTTACGATTCAGGAGAATACACATTAGATGGAAAAACTATTGTCAACTTTTCTGAAAAAGAAGCTGCCCACTACAGGAATAAGTTTTTAGGCTTCGTATTTCAATCGTTTCACCTTATCCCTTATAAAAATGCGTTGGACAATGTCGCTCTACCACTCTATTACCAAGGGGTATCAAGAAAAAAGAGAAGTCAGCTAGCTACCGAATACCTCACAAAGGTAGGTTTAGGCGACCGAATGGATCACCTTCCAAATGAACTATCTGGTGGGCAAAAGCAACGGGTAGCTATTGCACGAGCGTTAGCTAGTCAACCCAAAGTGATTTTAGCAGATGAACCTACGGGAGCATTAGACTCACAGACATCTGAAGAAATAATGGGCTTGATTAAGGAAATTAATAAAGAAGGCATCACCGTAATTATAGTTACGCACGAACAAGAGGTTGCCGACATGACGGATAGAATCATCCACGTAAAAGATGGGCTTGTGATAGACTAAGTATGGAAGACTGGTTAGAAATCATAGAGTCTCTTAGAAAAAATAAACTCCGCACATTCCTTACAGGTTTTAGTGTAGCATGGGGTATTTTCATCTTGGTGATACTAGTAGGCACTAGTAAAGGGCTGAAAGGTGGTGCTACTAGTATGTTTGGAAACGACTTATCCAATACGCTTTTTATTAGGCCTGGATCAACCTCTATTCCATTTAATGGTATAAAACCAGGTAAAAAAATAAAATTTATCAATGAAGATATTGATATTATCAACAGAGAAATAGAAGACATTGAATACTACACCGCACGCCTTTTCTTTAATAAAAATCAAGTTAATTACAAAAAACAACACGGCTCATACACTATCAGATGTGTGCATCCTGGAAATAAAATAATAGAGAGTAGCGACATGCTACAAGGACGGTTTATCAACGAAAAAGACTTACAAGAATACAGTAAAATAGCCGTAATTGGTATTTCAATCAAAGAAGCTCTTTTCGTTAATGACGAAGACCCTATTGGTAAATACATCATCATTAATCAAATACCGTTTAAAGTAGTTGGTGTATTCACTGACACGAGCGAAGAGGATGAACAACGAATGATCTACCTCCCCATTACTGGAGCTCAAAAGTCATTCAGTTTTGGAGAAAAAATATCTCAAATTGTAGTCACCGTTAAGAACCCTTCATTAGAGAAAAGTGAACGCATAATAAAAAAAATAAGGAAGCTACTCTCCCCCACACACAACTTCGACCCAGAAGACAGAAGATCCCTTTTTATCAACAACAGACTCAAACAATCTCAGCAAATATTTGATATGCTAGACGGACTACAACTGTTTACTACCATTATTAGCATCTTAACCATTATTGCTGGCGCTATTGGAGTAATGAATATTATGGTGATTTCTGTAAAAGAAAGAACAAAAGAAATTGGTATTAGAAAAGCAATCGGTGCTTCTCCCAACTCTATCATATCCTCCATCATCAAAGAAGCTATTTTTATCACGCTCTTTTTTGGGTACATTGGTATGCTAGGAGCCGTTATATTATTAGAGGTATTAAACAAAGCCTTATCTAATACACCTATTTTTAGCGAAGCAAGAATTGATTTATCAACCGCATTAATAGCCACTGGAATTTTAACCATTGTAGGAGTGTTTGCAGGTCTAATACCTGCAGCAAAAGCAGCTAAAATAAAACCCGTAGAAGCACTTAATAGTTAGTCCTATGTTTGACCAAGATAAATGGAACGAAATATTTCATGTCTTATCTAAGAATAAGTCTCGTACCTTCTTAACGGCTTTCGGTGTCTTCTCTGGTGTCTTCACGCTAATTGTACTACTAGCAACAGGAGATGGTTTTGAGAAAGGAGTAAAAGAAAAATTTAATAGAATAGCGTCCAACACGTTTTTTATTTGGGGAGGGCGAACCACTATTGCTTACGAAGGGTACCCTCCTGGTAGAAAAATAAAATTACTGACTGACGATGCCCAGCTACTCACTTCTTCTATTCCTGAAATAAGGTCTGCCATTCCCAGATGTAGATTAGGAGGCTTTACAGGATCTAACAATGTAGTAAGGGGAAATAAATCAGAAGCATTCACTGTGTCTGGTGACTTCCCCGCTATTTATGACATCTACTCTATTTTCATGAAAGAAGGTCGTTTCTTGAATAAAGGAGACATTGATCAAAAACGAAAGGTAGCCGTAATTGGCGAACGTGTGAGAGAAGTACTCTTCGATAATGATGAAAACCCCATCGGTGAGTTCATTAAAGTAAAAGGCGTATTCTTTAAAGTAATAGGTGTTGCAGGAACAAATAGTACTGGAGGCAGGTCTGAACGAGATTTAGAAACTATTTATGTACCCATGACTACATTCCAAAAAGCTTTCAACTCAGGTAATAAAGTTGATTTCATGGCTGTAACAGGGACAAAAGAAGCCGACGCAAAGATATTATTACAAAAAACATTAAAAGCTCTGAGAGAGAAAAACAACATCCATCCAGACGATAAATTTGTCTATGGTAATTTCAATTTAGCAGCCAGATACAACAGCATTAATTCTTTATTTACAGGTATCAACGTACTCATTTGGATTGTCGGTATTGGCACACTGCTAGCAGGAATTATTGGCGTAAGCAACATTCTACTAATAGTCGTTAACGAACGGACGCAAGAGTTTGGACTCAGAAGAGCTATTGGTGCCAAGCCGTGGGATATTAAAAGTCAAGTGATTTTAGAATCCATTGTACTCACTACTTTAGCAGGAATCATTGGTTTCATCGGAGCAGCTTTTTTTGTAGAATCTGGTTTAATGGAAAGTAGCTTCACACAGCTATCTGGTAAGAAAAATAGCATGTTTCTAAGTCCTTCTGTCCAGTTTTACACCTCTTTAGGTGCTATTGGTATGATTGCTGTTTTTGGAGCACTAGCAGGTCTCCTGCCCGCACAACGAGCTGTTAGAATAAAACCAGTAGATGCCTTAAGGTCAGAATAATGAATTAACAATTAGACATTCCAAAAGAAAAAATTCAAACCGCAAGCCCCATACCTCAGACACCGAACTCCATTTCTTACATCTCATGTCTCAAAATCTATCCCTATTCTTCCTCGCCTCCTTACTAAGCCTCTCCCTGACCGCTCAGCGTTTTTCATCCAAACAATGGCACAAAGGCACGCTTTACCTGACAAGTGGAGACTCCATCTCTTCTCAGGTGCAATACAACTTCACAAACGATGTAGTATTTCTTAATGAAAACGGCAAACTAAAAACATATAGCCCTGTACAAATTAACAAACTCACTTTTAAAGACTCTCAAAGTGACATAACTCGTTATTTCAAAAAAATAGAAGTAAAGCAAAGCAATGGATTTCAACGCCCTACCCTTTTTGAAATTCTTTATGAAAACAGCTATTCCCTTTTACGAAAAGACCTCGTTTACCGTCCTCAAACCACACAATATTCACCGTTTTCAATAGGCTCAGCGATGTACCTCTCTCAAAACACAGAAGCCTATCTTTTTTTTATGTTAGATAAAAGAGGAATCATTCACCCTTTTGAAGCTAACAAAAAAAGTATCTACTCCCTTTTTCCTTTATTAAAAGAAGAGGTAAAGACTTTTATTAAAAATAATAAACTAAAACCACATAAAGTGAGTGATTTAATTTCCGTTTTTGAATACGCCAATTCAAGAATGCGGAAAAGACACTAAATACTCCGACGTCATTTTATTTCAATTTTGGGCATTCCCCCTCATTGCATTCAGGGTCGGGCTATCCGCTTTTACTCCTCGCTACACCGTGCCTACCGGCAGGCGGGCTGCGGGGTAACCGCTTCTATCCCTTATGCAAATCACTCAAAAACCAACTTGAATTAAATCCCCACATTTCCCTTATTTTAGTTAAATAATTTTTAGTTTTGTATTCATTGAATGAGACACATACTTCATGGAACAATTAACTAAAATATTTGCTGGAAACAACTCTGAAAAATTTGCGAAAGGTCTTTGTAAAACATTTGGTTGTGAGCTAGGCGACGTAAGCATAGAAAAATTTAGCGATGGTGAATTATCTGTCCATTTCAATGAATCTGTAAGGGGTCATCACTTATTCCTAGTACAATCCACTAACCCTAATAACGACAACCTAATGGAGCTTCTATTAATGATAGATGCTGCCAAAAGAGCTTCTGCTGCTTACGTAACTGCAGTAATCCCATATTATGGCTATGCTAGACAAGATAGAAAAGACAAACCTAGAGTTGCCATTGGAGCAAAATTAGTAGCTAACTTATTAACTGCTTCTGGCGCTGACCGTATCATGACTGCTGACCTTCATGCTGGTCAAATCCAGGGTTTCTTCGATATTCCTTTAGATCACTTGCATGCTTCTTCTGTATTTGTACCCTACATTGAATCGTTAAAATTAGACAATCTAATTTTTGCTTCTCCTGATGTCGGTGGCGTAAAAAGAACAAGGAGTTACGCCAAGTACTTTGGTGCTGATTTAGTAGTTTGTGATAAACACAGAGAAAGAGCTAACCAAGTAGCTTCCATGCAGTTAATTGGAGATGTTACTGGTGCTAATGTTGTTTTAGTAGATGACTTAATAGATACCGGAGGTACTATGTCAAAAGCCGCTGACTTATTATTAGAAAAAGGTGCTCTGAGCGTACGAGCTATCTGTACTCACCCCATCCTTTCTGGAAAAGCATACGAAAATATAGAAAATTCTAGCTTACAAGAATTAGTAGTCACAAATACAATCCCTTTAAAAAAGGAATCAACTAAAATAAAAGCCTTAGATATCGGTCCTTTGTTTGCTCATGCTATTACTAAGCTAAGAACTCATGAGTCTATCAGCTCATTATTTGTTATCCAATAATTTTTTTCTGATATTTGCACTCCGTTTTTTAGGCTACGGCAAAATCCGTAGAAACATACAGATAAAAGCATTATGAAAACAACAGAAATTTTAGCCTACAAAAGAGAAGATATCTCTAAAGCATCCACTAAACAAGCAAGATTAGATGGATTTGTTCCAGGAGTAGTTTACGGAGGAAAAGAAGCCGTTCATTTCACCGCACCTGCTATTCTATTTAGAGAGTTATTGTACACTCCAGATGCATACTTCGTTGAACTAAACATCGAAGGTGATATCAAAAAATGTATCATTAAAGAAGCTCAGTTTCACCCAGTAAGTGAAATTCTACTTCATGTTGACTTCTATGAGATTTCTGACAAGAAGGCAATCGTAATGGACATCCCTGTTGAATTAGAAGGATCTGCACCAGGTGTTAAAAAAGGTGGTAAATTATATTTAAAAGCTAGAACTGTTAGAGTAAAAGCTTTACCTCCACACATGCCTGACACTATGAAACTAGACGTTTCTGGACTAGAATTAGGTAAGACAATCAAAGTAGTAGACATTGAAGCAGGTGAATTAGAAATAATCACGAACCCTCAAGTATCTGTTGCATCTGTTCAAATACCTAGAGCTCTTCGTCAAGCATTGAATGAAGATGATGCGGAAGGCGAAGGAGAAGAAGCACCAAGTGAAGAAGCAGAAGCTTAAGAAAAAACATAATTTTAATTTTAAAAACTCCGACTGTTCATTAGTCGGAGTTTTTTTTGTTTTAAAGCAATGAGTAAATTTTTAATTGTCGGCCTAGGAAACATAGGCCCAGAATATCATGAAACGAGGCATAATATTGGGTTTATGGTGATAGATGAGCTTGCAGCAACAAAAGATGTTTCTTTTGAAATGAAACGCTATGGCTTCATTACTGAGTTTAGACACAAAGGCAAGACTATTTACCTACTAAAGCCAAACACCTTCATGAACCTAAGCGGTAAATCCATCCGTTACTGGTTGAAAGAAAAAAAAATCCCTGTAGAGAACTTATTAGTTATTACAGACGATGTAGCTCTCCCTTTTGGGAAATTACGCACTAAAACAAAAGGTTCTAGTGGTGGTCACAATGGACTAACTAATACTGAATACATGCTTGAAACACAGCACTACGCTCGCATGAGGTTTGGTATTGGAAACAATTATCCAAAAGGATCACAAGCACATTATGTGCTAACTCCTTTTACTCCTGAAGAGCAGGATAAAATCTCTCCTATTGTAAAAAAAGCGAGTGAAGCTTGTATTTCTTTTTGCTTGGAAGGTGTAAATAGAATGATGAATCGATACAATGGCTAGTACCACATACTGCAGCCACGATGGCAGCATCTGTTGGAGCCTTTTCAACACTTAAAATTTATCACTAAAAAAGCCTTAGCTTATATAAGTAATAAACTAAGGCTTGTAAAAAAAAGGCTACTACGGACACCGTGAAGTTGCTACCCAAATCTTTTTAAAATTATGCTAACTGATTAATCTCATTGCAAACGGCATCGAAAATACTATCAATAGTTCCTACTCCATTGATTCCAACAAAACGTCCTTGCTCTTGGTAAAAACCTTTTACAGGAGCTGTTTCGTTATTGTACGTATCAATACGCTGTTGAATCACTTCAGGATCAGCATCATCTGTTCTCCCACTTACTATTGCTCTACCTGCCAAGCGTACTTTTAACTCGTCTTCTGATACTTCTAATGCTATCATAGCTGAGATAGGCGTTCCCCTTTCGTTTAGGAAACCGTCTAATGCTTTTGCTTGAGCTGTCGTTCTTGGGAACCCATCAAAAATAAACCCTTTAGGGTCGCTATACTTTTCTACTTCTGATTCTAACAAGTCGATAGTTACATTATCTGGCACTAACTGTCCTTTATCGATATAACTTTTAGCCAACTTACCTAATGGCGTTTCTCCTTTAATATTTGCTCTGAAAATATCTCCAGTAGAAAGGTGTACTAAATCGTACTGCTCAATTAGCTTTTCACTTTGAGTTCCTTTCCCTGCTCCTGGAGGTCCAAATAATACAATATTCAACATAATACGTGGTTTGAAATATGACTCAAATATAATGAGTTCTACTGTGTTTCAGCAGCTTTACCTAATAGTTTTTACTAGTAAAGAGTATTTTCTAGGTTTTCCAAGAAATAGCGCATAAAAAATATTTAGTTTTTTAACTCTTTGGTAGCTGAGAATAGAAAGAAACGCCTACCTTTGTATCCCATAGGAACAAATCTATGGAGAACCCAAAATACATATTCGTTACCGGTGGAGTAACATCATCTTTAGGAAAAGGTATCATTTCAGCTTCACTCGGAAAGCTGCTACAATCGAGAGGGTTTTCTGTTACAATCCAAAAATTTGACCCTTACATTAATATTGACCCAGGAACACTGAATCCTTACGAACATGGCGAATGCTACGTAACGGACGACGGTGCTGAAACAGATTTGGATTTAGGGCATTATGAACGCTTTTTAGGGAAGCCTACCTCACAAGCAAACAATGTTACTACAGGGCGTATTTACAATGATGTAATCAATAAAGAAAGAGAAGGTGCTTTTTTGGGGAAAACGGTACAAGTAGTTCCTCACATTACGGACGAGATCAAACGTTATTTTAGGTTAATCCGAGAAAAAACAAAATACGATATTGTTATTACTGAGCTAGGTGGTTGTGTAGGAGATATTGAATCTCTTCCTTTTATTGAGGCTATGCGTCAGTTTAAATGGGAGATGGGAAATGAGAATGTATTATCCATCCATTTAACCTTAGTTCCGTACTTAAAAGCAGCTCAAGAATTAAAAACAAAGCCTACTCAACATTCTGTCAAACAACTTTCAGAATCTGGAATCCATGCTGACATTATTGTTTGTAGATCAGAACATGATTTACCTGATGAATTAAGGCGTAAGATAGCCCTGTTTTGTAACGTAGATCAAAGTGCAGTAATCAGTGCATCTGATGCAGAAACCATTTACGATGTTCCTTTGATGATGAAGGATCAAAAATTGGATGAATTGGTATTAGACAAGTTTAAGTTATCTACCAAACAAGATACTCAGCTAGAACAATGGAAGGAATTCTTACAAAAACATAAGAACCCTACTGAAACAATTACAATTGGTTTAATAGGTAAGTATGTAGAATTACCTGATGCCTACAAATCAATCAGTGAATCATTTATCCACGCTGGTGCCACTAATAGGTGTAAGGTGAAGATTGACTGGATTCAGTCAGAAAACTTGGCTGATGGTGATACTGACTCTCTTAAAGATTTAGATGGTATGTTAATCGCTCCAGGTTTTGGAGAAAGAGGTATGGAGGGAAAAATTAAAGCAATCCAATACGCTAGAGAAAACAATATTCCTACATTAGGTATTTGCCTGGGTATGCAATGTATGGTGATGGAATATGCTAGA
>JBGCEI010000198.1:0-4046 GCA_045106295.1 Cyclobacteriaceae bacterium | reverse complement strand
CTCATCAAAGAAAACTACTTTGTTTAATGGAGTAGGGGATGTATTCCAAGTAGTATTTACTACACGAATAAGGATATGATGAGTCGTGTTTTCTGATCCGTACAGACCGCCTTCAGTCCGCCATACGTTAATGTTTATTTTTACTTCATCAGATAAGTTATTCTTTTCGATTAATTCTTGAATAGCGGTTTCTAAAAAAGAAGTATCTATTTTAGGGTTTAATTCGATAGAAAAAATAGAGGTGGCTCGTTTCATTCGAGCAAAATGATCGTTCAGGAATCTGATTTCACCGTTCTTGTATGCTATTGTTTCAAAAAAACCATCTCCATAGAGAAATGAACGATCGTATGCTGAAATGCATACTTCCTTCTCATCAATCAATTGAAAATTGTAGGATACAAACATCTATTATTGTTACTTTGAGACATCAAATTTACTATTTAATGATACCGACGCAATTAAATAAGTAGTTTAATTTGTAACGAATTTAGAAGATTTTTAAGAACTTGTTTTTATAAATGAAGGCTATTCAAAAAAAAACATCTTTCTCTGTATTGGGGACAGGTAGTTGGGGGACTGCTTTAGTGAAGATACTAACCGAAAATGGATATAGTGTTCGCTGGTGGGGAAGAAACAAAAGCAGAATTAAAGAGATTAAAAGTACAGGAACAAACCCTCATTACCTAACAAGCGTCAGTTTTGTAAAGTCAAGGGTGAAAACTACTCATCGGATAAACAGGGCTGTTGATGGGAGTAACTATGTTGTGTTTGCTATCCCTTCTGCCTTTTTAAAAGAAGCAGTGGAAAAACTAGAGCCAAAGCATTTTAAAGGCAAAGAAGTGATTTGTTGTATCAAAGGAGTTGTTCCAGGGGAAGACCTCTCTTGTGTAGATTTCCTTAAGCAACGTTTTTCCATACCTGATGAAAACATCACTTTGGTATCTGGTCCTACGCATGCAGAAGAAATTGCTTTAAGAAAGCTGTCTTATCTAACAGTTGTTAATAAAGATATTGATAAAGCAAAAGCCATTCAGAAGTCGTTTTCTTCGTCTTACATTGAAACTAATGTATTGTCAGATGTAGAAGGGGTAGAGTATTCTTCCATTATTAAAAATGTGATTTCTATAGCTTGTGGTGTTGCTCATGGGTTAAAGTACGGAGATAATTTTCAAGCTGTATTAGTAGCCAATGCAGTGAAAGAGATTACTGCCTTTTTAGATACGGTTTGCCCAATGGATCGGAATATTAACCACTCGGTTTATTTAGGAGATGTATTGGTAACTGCGTATTCTCAATTTAGTAGAAATAGAACTTTAGGGAGTATGTTGGGTAAAGGGTACTCTGTGAAGGCAGCTATGGCAGATATGACCATGGTTTCTGAAGGTTATTACGCAGCAAAGAGTATTTATAAAATAGCAATGGATAAAGGTACCTCTGACTTACCTATTTGCTTTACAGTGTACCGTATCCTGTATCAGAATGCTAATGCAGAGCAAGAATTCAAAAACTTGAGAGGTAAGTTGATGTAAGAGTCCTACAAAATCATAAAAAAACCAATGACCGAACAAAAACAGCAATTAGAACAATTGGACTTAGTTTTTCCGTCACAACAATACTAGACATTCCAATCAGCTTAGAAGTACCTTTTAGAAAGAATCAAAAAAACTATAAAAAAAAGCCTTACATTTTTAGAAAATCAAGAAAGAGAATCGAAACATTATTCTCTCAATTATGCGATCAATTTATGATTAGAAGGAATTATGCTAAGTCTTTTCAGGGATTTAAAACCAGAATACTATTCGAAATAACAGCTCTTACAGTTATTCAATTTATCAATAAATTTACATTCGATAGAAATATTAAGAATCTAAATGTTAGTATTGCATAATAATGCACAACTGGTTAGTTAAATTATTTCATAAAAATGTAATTTCGTATCAAAGTGAAAAACAAGTTTCTTTTTCTGAGTTAAATACTTATGGACAGCCCTTGTTACTTTTGAATTGCTGGATAGAACTTGACAAAATATGACCTGGAATCAAGTCAATAATTTGACGAATGATTGGTTTATCTGTAGTTTTACGTCTAGAAAAGACTTCCCATATAGTCGAGTATTCTGAAATTTTATTTCAAAACTTCAAAGATCGGAATCTCATGACTCTTTTTTTTCTGAAACTTTCGGACGCTAGTGTGTAATTATATTACATATTTCATGAAGGATAATAATCAAGACATATCCGATTTTGTAAACATGGAGTTACATCAAGGGGAAGGGTTAGAAAAAGCGATACGTGCAAGTGGGATGTCTATTTCGTATATAGCGAGAGAAATGGGACGTAGTAGACGTCACTTTTATAATATTTTCGAACAAGAAAAAGTTGAAATGCGACCTTAATAAAAAAAGATTTGTCTCACTTACTAGGGTACACAATCGACGACCATACTACTGAAGTAAATGAGGAAGACCTTACATACCTCAAAAAAGAACGGAATATGGACCCTAAATATTGGATGGCAAAGTATGTAGCCTTACTAGAGAAATACAATGATTTGTTAGAAGAAAATAAAAAGAAGTCTAACTAACAGCAATTATCGCTTTTCATTTTCACTTCAAATAGGATAGTTTTACTATCTTTGCTCTCCTTTTTAGAAGATAGCATTGAGTAACAACAAACCTCATATTAAAGTAAGAGTAGCTAACTCGGCAGATTGTCAGTATGCGCAGGCTATTTGTGATCAAATAGAAGAAAGTGCTAAAGCCAGAGGGACAGGTATTGCCAAACGTTCAGTTGCTTACATTGAAAATCAAATCAATAGCCAAAAATCAATTATTGCCATTGATGTTAAAAAAGATGAAGTAGCTGGTTTTTGCTACATAGAATCGTGGGGACATCAAAAATACGCAGCCAATTCTGGTTTAATTGTATTTCCTAATTACCGTAAACTAGGTTTGGCTAGAAGAATAAAAGAAGAAGCATTTAAGCTCTCTAGAAAACGATTTCCTTTAGCTAAACTATTTGGGCTAACTACCAGTTTAGCGGTAATGAAAATCAATTCAGAAATTGGTTATCATCCAGTTACTTACTCTGAATTGACAACAGACGAAGAATTTTGGAAAGGGTGTCAAAGTTGTGTTAACTACGAAATACTGCAAAGCAAAGAGCGTAAGAACTGTATTTGTACCGCCATGCTTTTTGACCCGACAGCAAAAAAGAAAAAGAAAAAATGGACGATTCAGGTAAAAGAAAGTGTCTATGAAAGATGGAAGAGTTTAAAACTCTTTCTATTCACTAAAAACAAAGTAGAGAATAAATAATAACTACTCATTATTATGGCAAGAAAAGTTGTGATCGCTTATAGTGGAGGCCTAGATACCACCTACTGTGCAAAGTATTTATCGGAAGAACTAGGTTACGAGCTGTACTCAGCAATTGTAAATACAGGAGGGTTTTCGAAAGAAGAACTCACTGATATTGAAAAGAAAGCCTACAGCCTAGGAGTGAAAGCACACAAAGAACTAAACGAAAGAGATAAGTTCTATCAAGAATGTGTTCGCTTTCTGATTGCGGGGAATATTCTAAAGAATAATACTTATCCTTTGTCAGTAAGTGCTGAACGTGTTTTTCAAGCTATGGCTATTGCCAATTACGCGAACGAAGTAGGTGCCGATGCTATTGCACATGGAAGTACAGGTGCAGGGAATGATCAGGTACGTTTTGATTTAGTATTTAATATTATTTGTCCAGACAAAGAAATTATTACACCAATCCGTGATAAACAGCTTTCGAGGCAAGAAGAAATTGATTTCTTGATTTCTAAAGGAGTAGAACGTGATTGGGCAAAATCTATTTACTCGATCAATAAAGGAATTTGGGGAACTTCCGTAGGAGGAAAAGAAACATTGACTTCATCAGGTTATTTGCCAGAAGAAGCATTCCCTACACCAATTACGAAACACCATACCTCTGAAGAATTAGTAATTGAATTCGAAAAAGGAGAGCCTGTAGGGGTAAATGGAACTCGTTATGAGAATCCTGTAGATACTA
>JBGCEI010000197.1:0-11149 GCA_045106295.1 Cyclobacteriaceae bacterium | reverse complement strand
CAAAGATGTCTATAAAGAAGCAGCACTAACACCAGATGTTGGTTTATGTTGTACTACAACTCCTATTTGGGAACTTCCTGGGTTGGACATGCCGAAAAAAATGTTGGCTATGAACTATGGTTGTGGGAGTACGGTAAATCCAAGAGATTTAGTTAACGACCCTACTATCTTATATGTAGGTGTAGGTGGTGGAATGGAGTTACTTCAGTTCTCTTATTTTAGTAGACAAAAAAATGGAGTTATAGGGCTAGACGTAGTAGACGAGATGTTAACTGCTTGTGAAGAGAACTTTGTAGAAGCAGAAAAGCTAAATCCTTGGTTCGATAAATCATTTGTTTCTGTACGTAAAGGGAATGCACTAGACCTTCCAATTGAAGATAATTCAATAGACGTAGCTGCACAAAACTGTTTGTTTAACATCTTTTCTCATGAGGACTTGAAAAAAGCCTTACAGGAGATGTACAGGGTATTAATACCTCATGGTAGATTGGTTCTTTCTGATCCTACTACTGAAGACCCTATGCCTGAGCAATTGAAGGTAGATGAGCGTTTAAGAGCGTTGTGTTTGAGTGGTGCTTTGTCTTTGAAAGAATACATCGATATGATTACAGAAGTAGGTTTTGGTACTGTAGAAATCAGAGCAAAGCGGCCATACAGGATTTTAGACCCTAAGAATTACGATACGGACAAAAACATTTTCATAGAAAGTGTAGAAGTATGTGCTATTAAAGATCCAATGCCAGAAGATGGGCCATGTGTCTTTACAGGAAGAACAGCCATTTATTACGGAAACGAAGAATCGTTTGATGACCACAAAGGACACGTAATGACGCCTAATCAACCATTGTCTGTTTGTGATAAAACAGCAGGGAATCTAGAAGCATTAAACCGTGATGATATTTTTGTTTCAGAATCTACCTATTTCTATGATGGTGGAGGATGTTGCTAATTAAAGTAATAAAGAAGGATAGGTGAAAAAGCTATATTTTTTTGTAGTAGTACTTGTTTTAACTCAAAAGGTAGAAGCTAAAAAGCTTCAAGGTCAAATATATTATATGCTTGACACTGTTACTGTAACTATGAATATCCCAATAAATTTTTTAACTAAGGAACCAAACTATCAGAGCTTACAAAATAAATTGAAATATATAGATTCTGAAGGGGTTAAGAAGATATTAAGACCAACTGAAGCTAGTGAGATTAGATTTGATTATAATAGTGAGAGTATAAGAATGTTATCAAGGAAAAACACGCTTGAATGGAGTAATGTTTTTTTCTCAAATACTAATATTTTTCTAAAATTAGAAATTGATGGAGAGTTACAGCTTTTTAATTATTATTCTACTCAAAGTTCTCCAGGTATGTATAATGGGGCATCAGGAATGATGACGGGAGGTTTTTCTCATAGGACTCATAACTTAATTCTTCAAAAGAGTAATGAAGAATTAAACCAACCTTTTTGGCTTTCTTTTAAAGATGATATGATGGAGTACTTCAAAGGTTGTCCTGATTTATCAGATAAAATAAAGCATAAAGAGTTTCGGAAAAAAGATTTAAGATCAATTGTTACATACTACAATACAAACTGTAAATAATTCAAATAGATTCAATAAGATAATAAAATATGGCTAACTATTACGATTCAGAAGATTTAAAGAAGTTTGGAAACATTACTGAGTTTCAACCTGAATTAGGAGAGAAATTTTTTGATTACTACGGGAGTGTATTCAAAGAAGGAGCTTTAAGTGAAAGAGAGAAATCATTGATTGCCTTAGCTGTTTCTCATGCTGTTCAGTGTCCGTATTGTATAGATGCCTACAGTGTAGATGCTCTTAAAAAAGGGGCTGACGAAGAGCAGATGATGGAAGCCATTCATGTAGCAGCAGCCATTAAAGGAGGTGCAGCCTTAGTACACGGTGTACAGATGATGAATAAAGTGAAAGAAGTAGGAATGTAATCCTAACGATTGAAGATGAAATCATTAGTCAGACAAAATAGCGTTTTTACAGATACTGAGTATCAACTTGATGTCTTGAATGGGAGAGAAGAAGGTTTTGAAACTAAAACAACTTTTGGTTCTAAGTTATCAGAAACCGATTTATTCCCATTAAAACCAACTAAAATCACCATTTTTCAAGTCAATGTAGGGAAAATGTGTAATCAGGTGTGTCAACACTGTCACGTGGATGCAGGTCCTGACCGAAAGGAAATTATGACCAAAGAGACCATGCAATTGTGTCTCGATGCCATAGATCAAAGTGATGTAGATACAGTTGATTTAACTGGTGGTGCACCAGAAATGAATCCCGAATTCAGATGGTTTGTAGAAGAACTATCCAAAAGAGATGTTCATGTGTTGGTTCGTTGTAACCTGACTATCATTTTGGCCAACCCAAAATACAATGACCTACCAGATTTCTTTGCTAAATATAAAATAGAAGTAGTATCTTCTTTACCTGCCGTTACAGAACGTAGAACTGACAGTCAGCGTGGAGATGGTGTGTTTTCTAAATCTATCGAAGCACTAAAGATGCTGAATAAAGTAGGTTATGGAATGCCAAACAGCGACTTAAAACTGAATTTGGTTTACAATCCTACAGGAGCATTTTTGCCAGGCTCTCAAGAAGCATTAGAAAGAGATTTTAAAGCGACCTTACAGCGTAAATTTGAGATTTCATTCAATAGCTTGTATACTATTACAAATATTCCAATTAGCCGTTACTTAGAATATTTGGTACGTACTGAAAACTACGATACCTATATGGATACACTCATAGAGTCGTACAATGCTACTGCTGCCGCTAATGTAATGTGTAGAAACACCATTTCTATTGGTTGGGATGGTTACTTATTCGATTGTGACTTTAATCAAATGCTTGATTTAAAAGTAGCTGTTCCAGGAAAAAAACACCTCAGAGACTGGGATTATGATACCCTAAATCAACGAAATATCATCATAGATCAGCATTGTTTCGGTTGCACAGCAGGTGCAGGCTCTTCTTGTGGAGGTGCTACTTCGTAATTTTATTCTGCTTTAATAAAAAAACTAACTCAAAATTGTAATTAGTCAATTGGTCATTGTAAATTCAAGCATGACTTTATTAATCGCTTTTTTACTCCTATCCATTGTTTTTTCCTTCCTATGTTCTATTTGGGAAGCGGTACTGTTGAGTATTACTCCTTCTTACATTAAAAGAAAAGAAACGGAATCTCCTGCCGTAGGAGCTCGTTTGGTGAAATTAAAAGCCAATATCGACAAACCATTATCTGCTATTCTTACATTAAATACCATCGCCCATACAGTTGGAGCCATTGGTGTAGGTTCTCAAGCAACTGCTATTTTTGGAGCAACCACTATTTCTTTTTTCGGGATCAATATCGCGTATGAGTCTATCATTGCTACTCTCATGACCTTAGCGATTTTGTTTTTATCTGAAATTATTCCAAAAACAATCGGAGCAAACAACTGGAAAGGATTAGCACCCATTACGGCAAAGTGCTTGAATGGCTTATTAATCATCTTATCCCCGTTTGTTTGGGTAAGTACACAGCTTACTAAAGTCTTGAAAAAAGATAAGTCCAAAAGTGTCTTTAGTAAGCAAGATTATATGGCAATGACAGAAGTCATAGGCGAAAGTGGTGAATTAGATGACGCTGATTACAACCTCATAAAGAACACCTTATCGTTTGATGAAGTAAAAGCAGAAGAGATCATGACGCCAAGAACAGTTGTTGTAATGGCAGAAGAAAATAAATCCTTAGAAGACTATTACCAAGAACAAAAAGACTTTCCTTTCTCCAGAATACCTTTGTACAATGACACACAAGACAGTGTAACAGGTGTTTTACTCAAAGATGACTTCCTAGTTGAGTTAGTAGAAGGAAACGGTAAAAAACTATTAAAAGACATCAAAAGAGAAGTTTGTTTTGTAGACAAAGGCTTGTCTGTAAGAGATGCGTTTACCAAGCTAAACGAAAAACAATCACATATGGCAATAGTGGTAGATCAATACGGAGCTTTATCTGGCGTATTGACTATGGAAGATGTATTTGAAACGCTATTTGGCTTAGAGATTACTGATGAATCGGATTTCACAAACGACATGCAGCAGTATGCTAAAAAGATTTGGAGTCAACGTTCCAAGAAATTAGGGATTAGTGAATAAGGTTTTTTATCATCATTCCTGCGTAGACAGCCTGCCTGTCGCAGGCACGAGAATCCCAAACATCATTGGCTGAGACACCTTTTAAAAAGGATAACATTTTTTTTTAAGACAGAAGACGAGTAAGTCTCTTCCCTTTTAGTTTCTCGAACTTCTTATGTTTTGGGCTTCCTATTAATTGCGATCCGTAGATTCCTGTATGCCCAGAAAAGAGGTAAGCAATTACACAAGCAATTGCAATAAAAATGGCACTCCCTGCTCCAAATAGCTCTATTCCCATTAATGTACAAGCAATAGGTGTATTCGTAGCACCAGAGAAAACAGCTACAAACCCCATTCCTGCGAGCAACGCAATAGGTAAAGGAATAAACCATACCAATGCATTCCCTAATGTAGCTCCTACATAAAACAAAGGTGTTACTTCACCGCCTTTAAACCCTGCTCCCAGCGTAAAAGAAGTAAATAAAATCTTTACTAAAAAGTCATACGAATTGAGATTTTCACTAAAAGCATCTACAATAGTAGGTACTCCTAGTCCAATGTATTTGGTTGTACCAATAGCCCAAACAATGACTGCTAGGATAATTCCGCCAACTACAGGACGTAAGGGAGCATAATTGATTTTTGATTTAAATAGTTTACCCCAAAAGTGTGTCGCATTAGAAAATAATAACGCTCCAATTCCAAAACATACTCCCGCCAAAATAGTCCATAATAAATTGATAGGGTTCATTTCAGGAATAATTGGAATAGCATAATGTGTGTGTGATACATTCCACATCGTACATGAATAGTCTGCAATCACAGCTGTCAAAAAACTAGGTAAGATAGCCTCGTAACGTACCCTCCCTATCAGTAAAACCTCTAATGCAAATACAGCTCCCGCCAAAGGCGTTCCAAAAATAGAAGCAAACCCAGCGCTTATCCCTATTATGATGATGATCTTTCGGTCGTCCGCTTTTAGTTTAAATAGTTTAGTAAATTGGTCAGCAATAGCCCCTCCCATTTGCACAGCCGTACCCTCTCGCCCTGCAGATCCTCCAAACAAATGAGTGATTACAGTACCAAAAAGCACCAAGGGAGCCATTTTTAATGGAATAACTTTTTGAGGGTTATGAAATTCTTCTAACAGCTGATTGTTTCCTTTTACCACATCAGAACCCCAATAATGGTACGTCAACCCAATAATTAAACCACCAATAGGTAACAACCAGATAATCCAAGTGTTCGCTTCTCTGTATGCTGTAGCCCATTCCAATGACACCAAAAAGAAAGCAGAAGCAGAACCTGCCAATAAACCAATCACACCAGAAAAGAGCAACCACTTTCCTAAATAAGAAAGAAAAGGAATCTGTTCTATCTTGTCAATTATCTCTTTGGTAGTCATTGTGTAAGCAAAAGTACTAATTAGTTTGGGTTATTTAAACTACCTCATCTTATAAAATAGCGAAAGTTAAGACAATTAAGATGCGTATCTTTGTCATATGCTTACAGAATTATCTCCTTTTCTATTTTTCTGCATTGCTCTTTTTTACTCTTCCGTGGGTTTTGGAGGAGGCTCTAGCTATTTAGCTATTTTAAGTTTAATAACTTCTGATTTCTATGAAATCAGATCATCTGCATTGATTCTAAACATCACAGTAGTCAGTATCAACATTATTATGTCTGTACGCAACAACGTATTCAACTGGAAATTATTTTGGCCTTTTTTAATTTTAAGTATTCCACTAGCTTATTTAGGTGCTACTATGAAACTATCTACTCACGTTTTTTTTATCCTTCTAGGCAGCTTACTCATCTTTTCTGGTCTCTCATTAATCAGCAGGTTTCTAAAAACAAAAGCAAGCAACCGTAAGCTTCGTCTACGTACAAAATTAAGTATTGGAGGAAGTCTTGGCTTTTTAGCAGGAATTTCTGGAATTGGAGGAGGCATTTTCTTATCACCCTTTCTCAATATGATAAGCTGGGCGAATACTAGAACAATAGCTGTTTTAGCCTCTGTCTTTATATTCTTCAACTCTATTTCTGGATTAATAGGGCTAAGAATTTCAAACACCTTAGTAGTTAACCTTCCGTTACTACTTAAACTAGTTTGTGCAGTCTTTTTAGGTGGAGTTGTAGGATCTTTTTTTTCTACTAAGTACCTAAAGCGTAATCATATTGGTATGCTTACGGCTGTATTAGTGATCTACGTAGGAATACGATTACTCTTATTACATGGGTTTAATGTTAGAATTTAATCTAAAATAACCAATTCTGTCCTTCGGTTTAGTCTCCTTCCTTTTTCTGAATCATTACTAAAAACAGGTTTAGTAGCGCCATATCCTTTAGCAACTACTTGATCAGAAGTAACTCCTTTAGATACTAAATACTGAACAACAGAAGCCGCTCTGTATTGAGATAATTCTAAATTATTGTAATTCACACCAATTACATTATCTGTGTGTCCTGCTATTTCTACTTTAATGGTATCGAATTTCATTAAAACGTCTGCTAATCTATCTAATTCTTTATGAGCCTCTGGCTGCAAATCAAAATGACCTGTTTCAAACAATACATTTTTGAAAACAAGCTTTACACCAGGATTAGCGTCAATAATTTCTATTTTCTCTTCAACTTCTACTACTCCTTTTCCTTTTTCAATAAAAATTTCTTTTTCTTCAAAAAAGACTCCTTTTTTCTCGATGGTCAGTATGTATGCTTTACCCGTTGGTAAAGAAACGAGGTAATCACCAGTTGATTTATTCGATTTAACTGTTGTGTAGACTGTATTCTGTTCTTTATCTTTTACAGTAATAGTAGCTCCCACTGCTTTATCAATCAATACATCTTTTACTTTGCCTTTCACCAAGGCTAGTTGATAATACGGATTTTTGGGTAAGCTAGCGTGATAAATATCGTATTTTCCAGCTCCTCCCTTACGAGTTGATGAAAAATACCCTGATGTTCCCGTAGCAGAGAGTACATAACCTAATTCGTCTCCTACTGTATTAGTAGGGAAACCTAAATTAACAGGTTTAGTCCATTCCCCATTCTTTAAGGTAGTTTTAAAAACATCAAACCCTCCCATGGTATTATGCCCATTAGAACTAAAAAATAACGTCTTCCCATCAGGATGGATATAGGGCGTTCTCTCATTGTAGGGCGTATTAACTACCTTACTCATCACAACAGGAGTTGACCATGAACCGTCTTCTTTTTTAATGCTTTTATATAAATCTTTCTGACCATTTACTCCTTTTACTAAATAGATTGTATTTCCGTCTGGAGACAAGCAAGCAGAATATTCCATTTCAGGAGCATTAAAAATAGGTACTGGCTTACTCCACCCCATACCTTCTTTCTCTGACACATAGATATCTCTATTTTTAGCCGTTCCTTTGTATAAAAACATGAGTTGACCATCATGAGAAAGCCCCACACAAGCATCGCTTTCTAATGTATTGAGGGGCCTACCTACGTGAGTTGCAGAACTCCAATGTCCAAATATTTTATCTGACACATAAATATCGTCTGACACAATCTTGACTCCTAAATGTATTCTCCTGTAGGAAGAAAAATACAATTCTGAATCGTCTACTCTAATCAAGGGTGTAATATCATGGTTGGACGAATTAATGGTTCTACCCATATTCGTGATTTTGGCATCTTCTTTCTTGGACATGATGTCTTTTCCATCCATACATTCTTGTATTCTTTTTTTAATGGTGGTAGTATCTAATTTGGGCGAAGAGTATCTGTAATAGCGAATGGCTTCATCGAAATGATAAGCTTTATGATGGGCTAGAGCCGATACATAGGCTAAAACAGCTGACTTTTTTCTACTCAATCGATCTGCTTTTTGTGCATGAAAGACAGCAGCATTACCATTATTTATTAAAGAATAGCATTCAGAAAGACGTAATTCAGTAAAAAAATCGGAATGACCGTTTTTATCTGAGATGGCTTTATAGTGGTGCACTGCCTTTTCATAATTATGCATGGCATAACTTCTATTTGCCAGCGTAAGATCTTTATTTCCAGAAGACTGTGAAAATAGAGGAGTCCAGAATAACCCTATTAAAAGCATGAAATATTTAGTCATACACTAAAATTACACAAAAATACGACCAATTGTTTAGCTAATCCGTTTACTTAGTCAGTAATAATCCGGGTTTAGTCTACTTCCAATACTTCTAAAATATCTGCTAGTTCATCAAAGTCTTTGTACCCTGGACGTATTTCTTGACTACCTACTAAATGTATTCCATCAACTGAAAGTGTTTGCACAGAATCTTTTGTTATCGACTCACCGCCTAATAAACAGTTTTTAGGTACGTTCTCATTTCTTGAATCTACAATCACATACGCAAACGGAGTTGAATCTTGAGGCAGTCGATCTGTTTTTAAGACAATTTGATATCCTTCTTTTATTAAGTCGTTTGCTAATCCTTCATTTTCTACTTGAATCAATTCAAAAGGAAAACTTTCTTGATTAGATTTAATTGTATTGATATCAGTAGACTCATATTCAGCCACAAGTCTTACGCCTTCTATCCATCCTGTAATTTCTTTTACATCTTCTATGCTGATAGCGTATGGACCATCTAGAGGAAAACCAACTAAATCAACACCCATCCCAGCACAATAACGTGCATCTGATAAATTGGTAACTGCTCCTACTTTTACAATTTTGCTTAACATGTTTTTAGACTTTTAAGATTATGAGATTTTAAGACACTAGACTTTAGACCTTATATTTTTTGTTATTTGATTTTTGAAATTTGGAATCTACTTGTTTCTTAAGTCTTGAAAAAAGCTACTCACTAACTGACTACATTCATTTTCATGCACACCACTTACTACTTCAGTAGAAGGATGTAAAATATTTTTATTGAGCGAAGCATATCCTCTTTTCTCATCGGAAGCACCATAGACCATCTTTCCAATTCGGGACCAAAACAAAGCTCCTCCACACATAGCACAGGGTTCTAAGGTCACATACAAGGTACACTCTTCTAAAAATTTACTTCCTATGTAATTCGAGGCAGATGTAATGGCTAATATCTCGGCATGAGCAGTAGCATCTGTCAGTTGTTCTACTTGATTATGTGCTCGTGCTACAATCTGAAAATCACAAACTACAATAGCACCTACTGGCACCTCTCCTATTTCTTTTGCCTTTTCGGCTTCTTTGATTGCTTCGAGCATATAATGCTCATCACTTAGCGCTGAAAACATAGTTTACTCTGTTTTAATTTTAGTCTCAAGAAAAGTTTGGATCAACTGATGATTACCAGCCTCAAACCAAACGGTATCTTTACTTTTTTTAAACCACGTCATTTGCTGTTTCGCATATCGGCGTGTGTTTCGCTTGACCAACTCCACACTTTCTTCTAGCGACCTTTCTTGTTTAAAATAGGGATAAAACTCTCTGTACCCTACTGTTTGTAAAGCCGTCAATTCTTGAAAAGGAAGAATTGTTTTCACCTCATCAAGTAAACCATTCTCCAACATACTATCTACCCTCCTATTGATTCGGTCATACAGTAACTCTCGTTCCATTTCTAGTCCAATGGTCGTTATCGTAAAAGATCGTTTCTTTTTCTCTCCTGTACGCAATTCTGAAAAAGGTTTCCCTGTCACTAAACAGGCTTCCAAAGCCCTCATGACCCGATGAGGATTAGCTGTATCCATTTGAGCATAATGAATAGGGTCTATTGTTTTTAGTCTATCTTGAAGATCTTCTAAACCCTTTTCTTCATATTCTTGAATAAGTTGCTCACGAATTACTTTATCTCCGGGAATATTATCTAAGCCTTCGCATACGGCTCTAATAAATAAACCCGATCCACCTACTAAAACAACTACTTGATGTTTTTGAAACAACTCGTTTAACAATTCAATACAGTCGTGTTCGTACATCCCTGCTGTGTATTCTTGCTGCACAGAATGTGAATCTATGAAATGGTGAGTTACGCCGTCCATTTCTTCTGTAGTTGGTTTGGCTGTACCAATGGCTAGTTCTTTGTAAAACTGCCTAGAATCAGCTGAAACAACCACCGCACCGTAGGTTTTAGCCAGTTCTACGGCTAAGGCAGTTTTTCCAATAGCAGTAGGACCAACAACAACGATAAGGTGTTTCTCTTTTGACAAAATAAGTTCCTATTGTAGCGCTGCTAAACTTTCTTCCAATGTTTTGATTTGAGCTTCAGCATCAGCTTTTTTCTTCTTTTCCATAGCCACTACCTTTTCGGGGGCACTACCTACAAAACGCTCGTTAGACAATTTCTTCTCTACTCCTATCAAAAAGCCTTTGGTATGAGCCAATTGCTTTTTCAATTCCTCTAGTTGTTCTTCTGGGTCTTCTTCTGGTAGTTCAATAAATACTTCATCCGCATTAATTACTACAGAGAAATAACCCTCTGGTTTATCCTTAACTAAGGAAAAACTTTCCAAACCTGCTAACTTCATCACTAGCTCGCTTGCATTATCATAAGTAGCCGTTTCATCTGTTTTTACTAAAACAACCATTTTCTCTTTAGGGGACATCCCTTTAGAGTTTCTTACATTTCTAACCGCACTAATCACCTCACTTAATTGAGCAAATTGATCTATGATAGCTTGATCGACCTTACCTTCTGTAGGACGTGGGGCAACAATCAAACAATCTTTCTCCTCTCTTTCTTTAATGGCATGCCACAGCTCTTCGGTAATAAATGGCATAAACGGATGAAGAACAGCTATTATTCGTTCAAAAAATGAAACCGAAGCATCATAACTGGTTCTATCAATAGGGCTTTCATACTCAGGTTTGATACTTTCTAAATACCACGCACAGAAATCATCCCAAATCAGTTTGTAGGTTGCCATTAAGGCATCAGAGATTCTGAATTTTTCAAAGTGACTTTCTATGACTGCCAATTGCTGATTAAACTTAGACTCAAACCAATTGATAGCCAATTCATTTTTCTGAGGAATGGCTAAACTCTCATCAATTTCAAACG
>JBGCEI010000196.1:0-7079 GCA_045106295.1 Cyclobacteriaceae bacterium | reverse complement strand
GGGATAAAAGTCTTTGATGATATTGTTTACCGAACTAAAGAAATTGTTCGACCCAATAGGTCTAATCCTAGAAATAAAAAACCTAAGAAATTATACCATCAAAACTACAAACCTTTATAGCTTAACTAAACGACATTGATTTATGATAGGTAAAAGAACTACTACTTTCTTTATTAAATTAGATGAGTGGATATCAAAATCGTCTGACAGGCATAAAGGAATGATATTTCTTATTATTAAAGATAAGTCCATCCTTAGAGAAGGGAATAGTAAGAAATCCTTGATTAAGAAAATGTTAAACTTTTCGGTTCCTTATCATTACCTTTCAAAATAAAAAAGAGAATTATTGAAACTTGAATTCAAGCAATCATTCATTAGAACGATACATTTAGTCTCCTTCTATATTTAGTTGTACCTTTGTAGTATGAAAGCAGAGGAGTCTGAAAAACTAGGTCAGGAAGAAATAGAACAGTGTATTTCGGTATTAGAAACACTGTTAGGGGATACCAATCAGATTTTTGAGTTACCAGAAGGAAAAAGGTTAGCTTTAATGAAAGCAGCCGGTGCTTTATCTCGTCCCAATCGAGAAGAATTCCAGAAGCGTAAAAAAGATGCTAAAAAAGCAGCAAAGAGAAAACAACAAGAAAGAGATAAACATGCTCGTAAAGAAACAGGGATTCGTAGTGCCAGAGAATCTGTTGTTTTTGTAGCACCCAAACTATTAGAATTACCCAAAGAGCTAGAAGAGAAAGAATTAGAGTCACCACGGAATTGCTACGTCTGTAAAACGGTATTTACCAAATTACACCACTTTTATGATACCATGTGCCCTGAGTGTGCGGAGTTTAATTATGCAAAGCGTTACCAGAGTGCAAACCTGAGCGGTCAAGTAGCAGTAGTTACAGGATCGAGATTGAAAATTGGTTATCATATTACATTGATGATGTTAAAGGCTGGAGCTACTGTGGTAGCAACCACTCGTTTTCCTGTGGATTCTGCCTTGCGTTTTTCTAAGGAAGAAGACTTTACCGAATGGGGACATCGGTTGAAAATTCATGGATTAGATTTACGCCACATCCCGAGTGTGGAGATCTTCTGTAATTTCATTGAAATGAAGTACGACCGGTTGGATATTTTGATCAATAATGCAGCACAAACGGTGCGTAGACCAGCTGGTTTTTACCATCATTTGATGGAAAACGAAGAAACACCTTTGGAATCTTTACCAGAATATGCTCGGTTACTTTTATCTGACCATCATTTTACGTTAGAAGAACTCAATACATTAACCGCAGGAAAAACAGACCAGAATATCAATATGCCAGTTACTTGGCATGGACCTGAACCAGGAATTGGAATAAGGGCTTCGGCAAAGTTATCTCAGATACCGTACAGTTTCGATAATTCATTACCTGTAAAAGAAGTGTTTCCAGAAGGTGAGTTAGATGCTGACTTACAACAAGTTGATTTGCGTAAAACGAATAGTTGGAGACTAAAATTAGGGGAAATAGAAACACCAGAAATGGTGGAAGTACAATTGGTAAATGCCATTGCTCCATTTGTATTATGTAATCGATTGTCAGTATTGATGCGAAAAGAGAATACGGGAATGAAGCACATCATCAATGTATCGGCGATGGAAGGGAAATTTCATCGTTTTCATAAAGAAGACCGTCATCCACATACCAATATGGCAAAAGCGGCATTGAACATGATGACACATACATCTGCACTCGATTTTGCAAAAGATGGTGTATTTATGAATGCTGTAGATACCGGTTGGGTAACGGACGAAGATCCTGCTGAACTGTCGAAGAAAAAAGAAGAAGTACATGATTTTCAACCTCCCTTGGATATTGTAGATGGTGCTGCTCGTGTATTAGATCCGTTATTTGATGGAATTAATACGGGTAAACATTGGTGTGGTAAGTTTTTGAAAGATTACAGACCAATAGATTGGTAACTTGGCTTTTCCAAAGCCGAAGACAGTAAGATGATCAGACTTTTAGATCGTAAGATTTAAAATACTAAGTCATTGCGAATCTTTAGATGAAGCAATCTAGACACAAAAGTACTGCTTTGACTTCTTGAATTGCTTCGCTTTGCTCGCAAAGACTTAGAATTGTAAAATAATGAAAAGAAAGAAAGCTCATCTTACTAAAAAAGCAGGTTTACATCCTCGAAATAAGCATACGGGACGTTATGATTTTAAACAGCTGATTGCCAGTTGTCCTGATTTAAAGGCCTTTGTGTCGACCAATAAATTTGGAGATGATTCTATTGATTTCTTTGATTCAGAGTCAGTTAGAATATTAAATAAGGCATTGTTAGCTCATTTTTATGATGTAAAAGGATGGTCGATTCCTGCAAACTACCTGTGTCCACCTATTCCAGGAAGAGCTGATTACATACATTATGTAGCGGATTTATTAAAAGAAAGTAACGAAGGTGTTTTGCCTACGGGCAATAAAATCGTCTGCTTAGATGTAGGAGTGGGAGCAAGCTGTGTGTATCCTATTATTGGATATCAAGAATATGGCTGGTCTTTTATTGGATCAGATATCGATCCTGTTTCTGTGAAATCGTCGAAAGAGATTGTAGAGGTAAATGCTTTCTTAAAAGGGAATGTAGATGTACGTTTACAGCGAAATTCAAACACTTTTTTTAAAGGAGTTTTAAGGAAGAACGAATGCATTACTGTTTCGGTTTGCAACCCACCTTTCCACGCGTCATTGGCCGAAGCCAAAGAAGGGACGTTACGGAAACTAAGTAATTTAAAGAAGCAAAAGGTTACGAAGACAAACTTAAACTTCGGTGGAAAAGGAAAAGAACTTTGGTGCGAAGGAGGGGAGAAACGCTTTATTGGTGATATGGTTTTGGAGAGTAAAGACTTTGCTCAGTCATGTTGTTGGTTTACCTCTTTGGTATCTAAAGGAACTACATTGAAGCCTGTGTTACGTTTTTTAGAAAAAGCAAAGGCGGTAGAAGTGAAGATGATTCCAATGAGTCAGGGGAGTAAAAGTAGTAGAATAGTAGCATGGACTTTTTTAACCAAAGAAGAACGCAGGAATGTTTTTAGAGTATGATATAACCTGTTATTGAGAGTAAAACAATATTTTAGACATTATCCTTAAAAACCGTGTAAGTGTTGTCTACCCTCAGAAAAAGAGAGTAGTGAAAAGTCATTAATTAAGAAAATACTGAGTTTTTATGTTCCTCATCACTTCTCTTTAAAATAAAAAAGAGAATTATTGAAATAAGTTGAGCTAAACCAAAAATCTCCCTAATGTTTCACACTTAATTTCTGTTTCCTGCCATTCTTGTTCGGCATCAGAATCTTCGGTAATGCCAGCACCAGCAAACAGTGTAGCATGAGAATCAGTTAATTTAGCACAGCGTAAGTTCACCGCCAGACAAGTTGTGTTTTCAATATTAAGAGGACCGAGGTAGCCTGTGTACAGTTCTCTATCGAACACTTCATGGGTTGTAATAAAATCTAATGCTTTTTCTTTTGGCATACCACAGACAGCAGAAGTGGGATGGAGTAATTCTAACATTTGATTGCCTAAATCAGGGTAACCTGTTTTCTCCATATCGATTAGGAAGTCTGTTTTTAAATGAAGGAGATTTCCTGCCTTTACCGTTCGAGGACCTATTTCTTCGTACCCCCTCAGGCGTATTTTCTTTAAACAATCAATAATGTAACGACTTACATAAGCTTGTTCTTCAATCTCTTTCTGATTCCAAGAAACTAATTTAATAGAGGTTCCATTGGCTTGCTGCGTGGCAGCTAAAGAAACGGTTTTAAAATGCTGCTTGTCTTTTATCTCTAATAATATCTCTGGAGATGCTGTCAGCCAATCCCCAAATGCAGGAGAAGACACATAGCTAACAAATGCTCGTTCGTATTCGGTAGAGATTTTGTTTAAAACAGAGCTTATTGAAAAGTCCTGATTGAGCGCTATGTTTTTGGTTTTAGCAAGTACTACTTTCTTGAATGTGCCTTTATTAATTTCTGAAATCGCTGAATTTACACCATCAGTAAATGCTTTTTTAGGAGTATCTGTAAATGTAAGAGATGTAGTGGTTGGTTTTTGGGTATTGTTATCCAGTAATGAGATGAATGTGTTAACGACCTCACTAGAACCTTTAATAGAAAAAGAATCTTGATAAGAAATAAGAAGGTCTTCAGGAATTAAATGTCCTTGGCAGTCAGACGAAATAAACAGGCTAACAGCAAAACCAGTTGTTTCTCTGCTATTTAAGAATTGTTTGGATACTTCCTTCGAAGAAAGAATTATAGTGAAGTTGCTGGTATTCGGCAGTCTGTAGAAAGCAAATGAGTAGTCATTGCTTTTGGCTGTATCAAAAATACGCTGAAGAGCGGTTGTTGTAGATAAGGCATTTAATGCATCAAGTGAATGAGCAGACATACTTACTTTCTTTTATCCAATACAGCTACGGTTAACCTGCTGATACAAACTAATTCACCTTTATCGTTGGTGATTTCCATAGACCAAACGTGGCTGTTTTTACCCAAATGCACAGGAGAGGCTTTACAGTATACAAAACCTTCAGTCATACTTTTGATATGGTTTGCATTAATCTCTTGCCCTACACAAAACTTTTTTTCATTATCTACGCATAGGTTTGCCGCCATACTTCCTACTGATTCTGCTAATACGACAGAAGCACCTCCGTGTAGAATCCCATAAGGTTGTTTAGTTCTATTATCAACGGGCATTTTTGCACAGAGATACTCTTTGGTGACTTCTGTATATTCTATTCCTAAGTGTCCGCAAAGGTTAATAGCGTACTTTTCGTTTAAAATATCTACTGTAATGTCCGTTCGTATCATAAAGAAAAACTATGTTTGTAAAAATTTTTATGATTTGATGTTTACCAAAAGTAACAAAATTTGAGTACCAAAAAAATTTACTTCGTCCGACATGGTCAGACTGATTTTAATAAGAATAGTATTGTTCAAGGAGCAAGTATTGATGCTCCTCTAAATAAAACAGGGTTTTTACAAGCTAAAGCCTTATTTCAATATTATAAACAACTGGCATTCGATAAAGTTTATACTTCTGCTTTAGTCCGTACAAAAGAAACCGTACAGCAGTTCTTAGACTTAGGGATTTCACATACTTCCCTCACAGCATTGAATGAAATTAGCTTTGGTATTTATGATGGAACCAAACACACAACAGCTGAAAACGGTGTGCTTAATCAGATTGTAAAGAAATGGAATCAAGGAGAAACTCATCTTAAGACAGAAGAAGGAGAAAGCCCCGAAGACTTGGCTTTAAAACAGCAAGATTTTATTGAGTTAGTAAAAAAAGATCCATCAGAGAGAGTTCTAGTCTGTATGCATGGTAGAGCGATGCGTATTTTATTATGTCAGTTAATGGGAGAATCATTAGCTGAAATGGACAAATACAAACATCACAATACATGTGTGTATGTTGTTTCGTACGAGAATGGTGTATTTCAATTGGAAGAAACGAATTCATTGGCTCATTTAGAGGCTTATGAAACAGAAGAACAATTGATTTTTTAGTCATGCGATGACACCGATTTATGTTATTTTTCTTCTTTAGTGAGGTGTTTTTTATTTAATTATCCTGACAGGTTTTTAGAAGAAAAAATGACTTAAACGTTTCATTAGTCCCTAAGGTAGTAGAATAAATACGTAATAATACGTGCCTGTTTTAGATTATTTACTCAAGGTCGATTTGAATTACGAGCTTTATGCCCTAAATTTGGTTGAGTTTAGAAAAATTAAACAAAAATAGTAGATGGCTGAAATAGTACAAATGCCAAAAATGAGCGACACCATGGAAGAAGGGGTAATCGCTGCATGGCACAAAAAAGTAGGTGATACCGTAGAAGAAGGGGAGTTAATGGCTGAGGTAGAAACGGATAAGGCAACTATGGAGTATGAGTCTTACCATGAAGGTACGGTGCTTTATTTAGGTGGAGCTGAAGGTGATGCTATTGCTGTAAACGGTGTATTAGCCATAGTTGGAGAAAAAGGAGAAGATTACAAAGCATTATTAAGTGGAGTAGATGCCGCTGGTGGAAGCACTGAAGAAAAAGCAACAGAATCTGCTACTCCAGTAGCTAGCTCTAGCGAAGCAATTGATATTTCTGGAATTAATGCTGAGATTGTCCCTATGCCAAAAATGAGCGATACCATGGAAGAAGGTATAATCGCTGCATGGCACAAAAAAGTAGGTGATACCGTAGAAGAAGGTGAACTAATGGCTGAAGTAGAAACCGATAAGGCAACTATGGAATATGAGTCATACCACGACGGTACAGTATTGTATTTAGGAGCTAAAGAAGGAGAAGGTGTTATCGTAAATGGTGTATTAGCCATTGTTGGAGATAAAGATGCCGATTGGAAAACATTATTAAAATCAGCAGAGCAAGGAAATTCAGCACCAGCTGCTGCTCCTGCAGAAGAAAAAGCTGCACCTGCACCAGTCGCTGCTAAAGCAGAGGCACCTAAAGTTGCTTCTAAACCTGCTGCAACAAGTTCATCATCAGATGGAAGAGTGAAAGCATCTCCTTTAGCAAAGAAAATTGCTGCTGATAAAGGTATTCAGTTAACACAAGTTGCTGGTTCTGGACCAAACGGAAGAGTTACAAAAGCAGATATTGATTCATTTACGCCAAGTGCTAATGCTTCTTCTGGAGCTGCTGTACCTATGGCTATTGGTGAAGAAAGCTTTGAAGATATTAAGATGAATGGTATGCGTAAAGCAATTGCCAAGAATCTATCATCTAGTCAGTTTGGTGCTCCGCACTTCTACTTGACAATGGATATCGACATGGACAATGCAATAGCTGCAAGAAAGTCTATGAATGAAGTCGCTCCTGCTAAAATATCATTTAACGATATGGTAGTAAAAGCGGTAGCAACATCTTTAAAACAACATCCTTTAGTTAATTCTATGGTGTTGGACGATGTAGTTCGTGTAAATAACCATGTTAATGTAGGTGTTGCAGTAGCTATTCCTGATGGATTAGTTGTTCCTGTAATTCCTCATACTGACTTATTATCGTTATCACAG
>JBGCEI010000195.1:0-5881 GCA_045106295.1 Cyclobacteriaceae bacterium | reverse complement strand
ATTTGAGACAGGACAGCATCTTCTGTACGAAGCATCTTCTGGTGGAAGTATTCCGATCATCAGAAACTTAGAAGAATATTACGATAACGACCTTTTGCTTTCCGTTCATGGGATTCTCAATAGTTCGACTAATTATGTGCTCAGTCGATTATTTAATGATGGAATGGATTATGACATTGCTTTAAAACAAGCACAGGATTTAGGGTATGCTGAGAGTGACCCTACTTTGGATTTATGGGGGTATGATGCTTTGTACAAACTCATCATTATTACGGCACATGCCTACGGTGTCTTCCCTAAGCCAAACGAAGTGTTTAACCACGGGATTCAAAATATATCTCGTTACGATATCCAGTTTGCCAAAGAAAAGAAATGGCGTATCAAACAAGTAGCTACGGTAAGAAAAATAGATGACGAGAATATCACCTTATTCGTAATGCCACAGTTTGTCGATAAAAATGACGATTTGTATTACGTAGATAACGAATACAATGGTGTCTATGTAGAGGCTGCTTTTTCTGATAAGCAGTTTTTCCAAGGGAAAGGAGCTGGAGGTTACCCTACAGGTTCATGTGTGATTTCTGATATTTCTGCGAATAACTACAACTACAAATACGAGTACAAAAAATACTTGCAAAATAAGGATGTATTGAGTTATTCATCAGACCTTACGATGGAAGTGTATCTGCGCTATTACAGTAAACGAAATCTTGAATTGTTTGATTTTGAAGATATCTCTGCTCGTTATGAAAGCGAAGAATACACCTATGTAATCGGTACGATCAACCTAAGTAAATTAGTGGTTATCAAAGATCAAATCAATAAAGCAGATGTGTTGTTGGTGAGTACAGGGAAGTATTTTTGATATGTATTTATTTGCTAAGTAAAATTAAAAATAACAAAAGTGAAAACTGTATTTATTCTTCAACATTCATATGATTTAGATGGTTGTGACGAAACAAAACTTATTGGAGTCTATTCAACTAAACATGAAGCTGAAAATGCTGTTCATAGGTTAAGAGAACAGGAGGGGTTTAAACGTACTATTGAGGGGTTTGAAATTGATGAATATGAAATTAATAAAGACCATTGGACTGAAGGGTTTATAACTTTGACATAACATTCAAGGTGAGGGTGATTATACTCTATATCTAGTTTTTAAACTCAAAAATCATTATATTTAGATAAAAGACTATGCCAACAATCTCCATGTTTTACGGAATTATAGTTCGGATGTTTTATGGTCCAAAGGAACATAATCCACCGCATATTCATGTCTATTATCAGGACTCAACAGCAGTTTTTAATCTAGAAAACGGTGAATTAACCAAAGGTGAGATGCCAAAAAAACAAACAAAATTGGTACAAGCATGGATAGAAATTCACAGAGAGGAACTAATGGCTGATTGTGAGCTTTGTCAAAACGGTGAAAAACCTTTTCAAATAGATCCGTTAAAGTAAATATCATGTATTTAAAAGTTATAAATGTAGAACCCTTAGAAGATTATCAATTAGTAATCACTTTTGAAAATAGTGAAAAGAGAATGTTTGATATGAAACCATATTTGGATAAGGGTGTTTTCAAGGAGTTAAAAGATAAAAGGTTGTTTAATACTGTTCGAGTATCTTTTGATTCTATAGAATGGGAAAACGAAGCAGATTTTGATCCAGAGGCTCTTTATGAATTAGGCGTTCCGGTAAAAAAGTATGCTTAATAGTAAGTCTCTTGCAGATAAGGCATCATTCTTAACAAGGTAGACTAAATGAAAATCCTCTACTTCCACCAGTATTTTAAAATTCCAGAAGAAGGTGGAGGGTTACGTTCCTACTATTTAGCCAAAGGATTAGTAGGTAAAGGGCATACCGTAGAAATGATCACAGCTCATGATCAGGAGGAATACCAAGTTAAAGAAGTAGAAGGCATTAAAGTACATTACTTGCCTATTCCTTATTCCAATCATTTATCATTTTTTCAGCGCATTATCGCTTTTCTTCGTTTTATCAATCAATCTATTCAATTAGCCAGTAGAATTAAAGATGTAGACCTAAACTACGTCATGACAACACCGCTTTCTACAGGAGTGGTGGCACTTTACCTTAAATGGATAAAACGTACTCCTTATTTCTTTGAAGTAGGAGATCTTTGGCCGGCTGTTCCTATTCAGATGGGAATTATTAAAAACCCTTTATTGAAATGGTTGTTGCATTCATTTGAAAAATTAGTGTACAGGAAATCAGATAGACTTGTTGCCCTCTCTCCTGACATTCAGAAATACATAAAACAAAAAGCACCAAAAATACAGAGTGTTTGCATTCCTAATATTGCCGATACCATCACGTATTTACCCAGTAAAGAAACACAGCAACCATTTACGATAGGTTACTTTGGAACCATAGGGAAAGCGAACCATATAGAATTTTTATTGGCTGCGGCCAATCACGCGAAACAAGAGAAGCTAGCCCTTGAATTTATCGTTGCAGGAGAAGGTTCAGAGTTGGAGCGTATTAAAAAGAAAAGTGAACAACAAAAACTAACAAATATCACATTCTACCCATTTGGTAATAGAGAGCAGATAGTTCAGTTGATGAAGAAGTGTGAAGCGGTGTATGTTTCTTTCTGGGATAAACCTCTTTTGGCTACTGGCTCACCTAATAAATTCTTTGATGGTTTAGCAGCAGGTAAATTTGTTATTATCAACTTCCAAGGATGGATTAAAGCTCTAATTGAAAAAGAAGGTTGTGGTTTTTCTTACAATCCAAATCAACCTGAAGAGTTTGTTCAACAACTCAAGCCTTTTCTTTCTGATAAGGTAAAGTTAAAACAAGTACAAGATCAATCGAGAAAATTAGCCGAAAGGCAGTTTTCAAAAGAAAAAGCGGTTGAGGATTTGGATGATTTTGTTGTGAACGTTTTGAGACATTGAAGCCCTAAAGGTTTGGAATTTGGAATTACCTACCTCCCACAAACCACCATCACAATTTCTCCTTTTGGAGCACGAGCAGCAAAATGAACTTTTAATTCAGAGAGTGGAGCAGTAATCGTTTCCTCGTGTAGTTTAGTCAATTCCCTAGAAACGGAAACCAAACGTTCTTCTCCAAGATGCTCAATCAGTTGATCTATTGTTTTTACCAAGCGATGAGGGGATTCATACAAAACAATGGTTCTGTTTTCTTCAGCCAATAGTTTCAATCGAGTTTGTCGTCCTTTTTTATGAGGTAAGAAACCTTCAAAAACGAATTTATCGCATGGAAAACCAGATTTTACTAAGGCAGGAACAAAAGCGGTAGGACCAGGTAAACATTCTATTTTTAAGTTTGCTTCCAAGGCAGCACGAGCCAATAAAAAACCAGGATCAGAAATACCTGGAGTACCCGCATCTGAAATTAAGGCAAAGACTTCACCTTTCTGCATCCTTTCGACCAAGTGATTCATCACCTTATGTTCGTTGAAAGTATGGTAAGATTGAAGCTTAGTATTTATTTCATAATGCTTTAATAGTTTACCAGACGTACGGGTGTCTTCAGCAAGAATAACATCAACTTCCTTCAGTAAACGTAGCGATCGAAGCGTGATATCTTCTAAGTTTCCAATAGGAGTGGGGATCAGGTAAAGTAAGGTATGTGTAGTCTCTTGTTCCATAAAGAAACAAAGGTAATGGTTTGAAGTACATGATACTAAATACTTGATATCAGATACGAGATACTAAATACTTTGTACTAAATTTGTCTTCTTTAAAGAAAGCATATGTATCTTATTCCAGCCATCGACATTATTGACGGGAAGTGTGTCCGACTGACCAAAGGTGATTACAATCAGAAAACGAAGTACAACGACAACCCATTAGAGGTTGCCAAACAGTTTGAAGACGCAGGTATCAAACGATTGCATTTAGTCGATTTGGATGGAGAAAAGCAAAAAACGATTGTCAACAGAAATGTATTAGAAAGTATTACATCTAACACCAGTTTAGTGGTAGACTTTGGAGGAGGAATTCAATCGAACGAAGATATTAAAATTGCGTTCGAAAGTGGCGCCACTCAGGTAACAGGTGGTAGTATTGCCATAAAAAATGAAGTCTTATTTACTGAATGGATCGAAACCTACGGCAATGAGAAAATAATCTTAGGGGCAGATGCCAAAGACGGAAATATTGCCGTAGGTGGATGGCAAGAAACGACCGAAGCCCCATTGATGGACTTTATTGATAAATACACCCAAAAAGGAATTCAATACACCATCAGTACAGATGTAGCAAAAGACGGGATGATGCAAGGACCTTCTGTGCAGATGTACAAAGACATGCAAGAACAATTTCCTGAATTAAATATCATAGCCAGTGGAGGGGTGAGCTGTATGGACGATTTGTATGAATTACAAGAGTTAAATTTGTACGGAGTAGTGATTGGAAAAGCATTCTACGAAGGGAAAATTAGCTTAAAAGACTTTCAAGAGTTTAATTCCAAATTCAACTAAATTCCAGATTCCAAAAACCAAAAATAGCAAAGCTAATGAATGGCAAAACATTCGAGGAATTGAAAGTGTGGCAAGATGCTAGGTTATTAAATCAGTTCATTTATAAATCGACTAGAGAGGCGTTGTTTTCTATGGATTTTCCATTGAGAGATCAAATTAGACGATCGTCAATTTCTGTAATGAGTAATATCGCAGAAGGATACGAAAGAGATGGTAATAAAGAATTGATTCAATTTTTATCTATTGCAAAAGGGTCGGTAGGAGAATTGAGATGTCAACTAATTATAGCGTTTGATTTAGGTTATATTGATAAAGAAGCATTTGATACATCTTATAATCACGCCTCTAGTATTTCTAAGCAGATATCTGGATTTATGAATTATTTAAAAAATTCAGACCAAAAAGGTAGAAAATATAGTTAATTAAATGAAGACTTACAGGTTTGGAATCTGTAATTTGAAATTTGAAATTTAGAAAACATGTTAGCAAAAAGAATCATCCCTTGTCTCGATGTAAAAGATGGAAGAACAGTAAAAGGAGTTAATTTCGAAAATCTACGAGATGCCGGTGATCCTGTTGCCTTAGGTGCTCTGTATTCTGAACAAGGAGCCGATGAATTGGTATTCTTAGATATCACTGCCACATTAGAAAAGAGAAAAACATTAGTAGACTTAGTAAAACGAATCGCTGAGAACATTAATATCCCATTTACCATAGGAGGGGGAATTAGTTCGATCGAAGATGTGTCTGCTTGTTTATTGGCTGGTGCAGATAAAGTCTCCATTAATTCATCAGCTGTAAAACGCCCCGAACTCATCAATGAGCTTTCAAATCAATTTGGCTCCCAGTGCATAGTAGTAGCTATTGATACCCGAAATTTAAACGGAAAAAACATCGTACATACCTACGGGGGAACAAAGCCTACCCATTTGGAAACAGAAGCGTGGGCAAAAGAAGTGGAAGAACGTGGTGCAGGGGAAATATTGTTGACTTCTATGGATAACGACGGTGTAAAAACGGGTTTTGCCAATGGAATTACATCCGCTATCTCTAGTCAGTTATCTATTCCAGTGATTGCATCAGGTGGTGCAGGAGCAATAGAGCACTTTGAAGAAGTATTCACCACAGGAAAAGCAGATGCCGCTTTGGCAGCGAGTATCTTTCACTTCAAAGAAGTGGGTATTCAAGAACTGAAAAGCTTTTTGAGAAATAAACACATTCCAGTTAGATAGTACTTATCCCTACCTTTTCACCATTACTAGCACTTTCTTGAAATGACCTGTTAAAGTAATTCAGGTTTAAATCAATAATAAAAAATACATTGAATTAAACCTTTCCAATTGCTCCGTGTCTAAGCAAGTAGAAGATTAAACAAATAAGATATGAAAAAGGTAATAAAAACAATTA
>JBGCEI010000194.1:0-11125 GCA_045106295.1 Cyclobacteriaceae bacterium | reverse complement strand
GATATTGGGGCACTTATCTGGGTAGATGGTGATAGTAGTTTAATAAATGGATTAGGTGTTAATTCCGATACAATAGGTATATGGGTAGATGGAAACTTTAATACATTTACTACACTGTATGCTGGAGTCAACCTAGATGGTATGACTGTTTCTGAAGAAACAAATGCTGTCGGTATCTACCTAGATGGTGATAATAACTGGGTAGGAGATACTATGCCTGGAAAAGGGAATGTGATTTCAGGTAATAAACAGATGGGTGTTTATGTGAACGGTCAAGAGAATGTGATTCTTAATAATTACATAGGTTTAGGAGTAGATGGGATTACCCCTTTACCTAACTTAGGAGATGGTATTAATATTGGTACTGGAGGGACAAAGACTTTAATAGGGAATGATAACGACTCTAGCTCATCAAGTTTTGGAAATTATATTTCAGCAAATGGGTTGAGGGGTATATTCAATGAAGCAAAAGAGGTTGAAATCTATAAGAATAAGATAGGGGTAGATATCAATGGGGGTGCAAAACCTAATGGATCAGTAACTGCGAGCTCAGGGATTTTAATACAGCTTTCGGCAAGTAGCACGGCTATAGTGGAAAACGAAATTGCAAACCATGCACAACCTGGGATTACAGTTAGAACAGCAGACAGTGTGGGGATTTTCTTAAATAGCATATACAATAATGGAACAGAGGGAATTCAATTTATTAATTCACCACAAAATGGATTTAATAATACGGCAAGTATTACTTCGTATGATACTTTAGATGGAAAAATTGAAGGAACAGTACCCGGTTTATCAGGAACTGGTTACGTGTTACAGTTCTTTGCTGACAATGGAAATCAGGGGCAGGAATTCTTAGATACCGTATCCGTGAATGCAGACGGCTCTTTTTCTGTTACATTAATGCCTGAAAAAAGAGATGTTGCGAATATGTTGACAAGTATTACTGCAATGACAGTAGAATTTGCTACCAGTAGAACATCGCAATTTAGTGCGCCTTTCTGTATTGCTAATCTGGTAAGTAGTGCTGGAGAAGACAGATTTATTGCTTGTCAGGGGTCATCGGTTCAATTAAATGCAGAATTAGCAGTTGGAGGAGTCTGGAATGATGTGACGGAGTATTTTCCTCAGGAACAACCTTCTTTAACTATTAACAATACAGATCCTGTAACCACAGTGTCGGGGTTTGTAAAAGATACGACTTATTTAGAATGGGAAGCTACAACAGGTGCTTGTACCACAAGAGATACGGTAGCTATTATTGTAACGCCATCCATGGCTATAGAAGATGAGTTATTCGTCTCGTCATCAGATCTAGGGCTTACTCCATTTACAGTTTTTCCTTTATTGAATGATATTCTACCAGCCAATAATACATTCAAGCTAACAGTAAGTACGCCATTGCCTTTGAGGTCTTCTTTAACAATTAATTCTGATAACATAGTTTATACTCCTCCCGCTACTTTTCCTGAGTCAGGGTTAGACACGATCTATTATTCTATCGTAGATACGGGTGACTTCTGTACACCTTCTGCTATTGGACACGTAATTATTAAACTACAATCAGGTCCAATTACAGCAAATGATGATGATACTACATTTAGTTTAAATGATGACTGTTTGTATGAAGTAGCTATTTTAGATAATGATATCAATAATGTAGATATAAACGAAGTAGTACTTACTATTACTAATCAACCAGAGAATGGAACCGCTTATTTAGATAATAATTTATTGTATTATTCTGTTCCTTCAGGACTTAAGCCTGCAGACTCGTTGGCATATAGCCTTACCTATACCGATAGTGTAACAACTCATGTTGATACTGCTATTGTACGGATTAACTTTACTATCCCAGAAGAAGCTATTAATGCAGTAAATGATGTGTTAGACTCTACTTATTTTGTGAAAGGAAAACTAGTCATTAATCCATTACTAAATGATGAATACGATGCTTCTCAACCGATTAGAATTAGCATCATACAAAGTTCTTCAAATGCAAAAACAACTGTGAATGCGGAAGATTCTACTATCTCCATTAACATACTTCCGTTATATTATGAAAAAGATTCTATTCAGTATAGATTATCGTATGGCTGTACTAATCAAAGGAGTAGCACAGCATGGATTGTGTTTCAAGTAGGAAATAATGCTCCCATCGCTCGTGATGCCAATGTAGCATTTGAATCACTAGAACTAAGTTTAGATATTACTAGGTTAGTGAGTGATAAGGATAATAATATAGCTGGAATAGATACTATTCGAGGACCTAAAGTAGACAGTCTGGTTAGGGTAAGAGTGCTAAGAAAACAAGGTATTATTAGAATTAAGTACGAGTCAATAGGTAGGTCATCTTTTCAAGATTCTGTATACTACAAAGTGTGTGATGATGGTAATTTATGTGATAGTGCGTGGGTTTATTATACGGTAAATGCGGAAGTACCTATTATCTACAATGCCATTTCTCCAAACGATGTCAAAGATGGATACAATGACATGATGAGAATAGGAAACATAGAAACCTATACCTATAGAAGAGTACAAATATTCAATAGACAAGGAATTCCTGTATACGATGAAGTAGGGTATAATAATGAAGAGGAAGAAGAACTCTCTAGAATTATCTTTGAAGGAAAGACAGCTAATGGAGAGATATTGAACCCAGGAAGTTATCTCTGTATCTTGAAGTATGGTGAAAGTGAGAATAAATTTGAAACAATCAGTACATATATTGTATTAAAAAGTAGTAAACAGTTTTAATAATGTAAGGTGATGCCCAAAATTTTCCTCGTTAGCCATACTTTTTATTCAAAAAAGAAAACTAATTGGGGACGAGGTGTGTTTACAAGACTCACACTAAAAATCTAAGTAAAAATGGCAGTACTACGATTAGGAGATGAAGCACCGAATTTTACGGCAGAATCATCAGAAGGGACAATAAATTTTCATGAATGGCTAGGAGATAGTTGGGGGATTCTTTTTTCACATCCAGCAGATTACACACCGGTATGTACGACTGAGTTAGGTACAGTGGCAAAGTACAAAGCTGAATTTGACAAGAGAAATGTAAAGGTCGTTGCTCTTAGTGTAGATGGAGTGGAGTCTCACAAAGGGTGGATCAAAGATATCAATGAAACTCAAAAGACAGAAGTCGACTTTCCAATTATTGCAGATGAGGATAAGAAGGTATCTGATTTGTATGATATGATTCATCCAAATGCAAGTAATACCTTAACGGTACGTTCTGTATTTGTAATCGGAAACGATAAAAAGGTAAAGTTAATGATCACGTACCCTGCATCCACAGGTAGAAACTTTGATGAGCTGCTACGTGTCATTGATTCATTGCAATTGACTGCTTACCAGAAGTTGGCTACGCCTGCAAACTGGCAAAGTGGTGATGACTGTGTCATCTCTCCAGCGGTATCGAATGAAGAGGCTGAAAAATTATTTCCAAAAGGATTTAAAGAAGTAAAACCTTATTTGCGATTAACACCACAACCGTAATTTGAAGAATAGTTTTAAGGGTAGGTCAATGATCTACTCTTATTTTTTTAGTAAAACTTATCTAATTTCTTTGTCTTAATATCTGCGACAAAGTTTTTTACTTTTTGCTCTTCTTCTTTTTTACAGATCAATAATACGTTTTCGTGATCTACTACTACATAACCGTCTAATCCGTGGGCGACGACTAATTTATCTTTAGGCGCTTTTATTAAACAGTTTGACGTGCTGTATGTCATTACTTCTCCATACAAAACGTTCTCGTCTTTGTCTTTATCTGCTACATCGTAGCATGCTTTCCATGTTCCGAGATCAGTCCATCCAAAATCTCCAGGAATTACGTACACATTTTCTGCATGTTCCATGACACCATAGTCAATGGAAATGTTTTTACACTGAGGATAGGTTTCTTTTAAGAATTTTGTTTCTGAGGTCGTGTAATAATACTCTTCTCCTAATTTAAAGAGTTCGTTGACGTCTTTTAACAAATGATCAAATGCTCGAAGAATGGCTTTTGAGCTCCAGATAAAAATACCTGCATTCCATAAATATTCACCACTTTCTACAAAGGCAATAGCAAAATCTAAGACAGGCTTTTCGGTAAATGTTTTTACTTTATGAATCTCTTCTTTGAACTGATCTGCAAATTGAACGTATCCATAACCAGTATCTGGTCTTGTTGGCTTAATTCCTATGGTTAGTAATACATCTTCGTTTGCCGCTACTTCAGAACCTAATTCAATACACCGAACAAACTCAGTAGTATTTACAATCAAATGATCAGATGGCGCTACTACCATGACCGCATTAGGATTTTTTTTATTGATTTTATGTGCAGCATAAGCAATACACGGAGCGGTATTTTTTCCTACAGGCTCACCTAATATCTGATCGTTACTTAATTCGGGAAGCTGTTCTTTTACTTGATCTACGTAACTAGTTGTAGTCACCACATATACGTTTTCTTGAGGGCAGTAATCTTTATAACGATCAAAGGTTTGTTGAATCATAGTTCGCCCTAGCCCTAATACATCTTGAAATTGCTTGGGTGTATTCTTTCTACTCATTGGCCATACCCTACTTCCAATTCCTCCAGCCATAATGACTACATACTTGTCTTCGAATCTCATTTCTCTACGCTTAAATCCCTTCTCTTAGTAAATCGTGCATGTGCACGAATCCAATAAATTTATTATCGTCAGCTACGATTAATTGAGTGATGTTGTTTTTCTGCATCATGTCTAATGCTTTTGAAGCAAACTCACCTGGTGCAACTGTTTTTGGGTTGGCAGACATAATGTCTTTTGCTTTTAAGTCTTGGTAATCATCATGCTTTTTTAACATTCTACCCAAATCACCGTTGGTAATAATCCCTACTAACTCTCCTGCTTGATCAAGAACTGCTGTTGCTCCTAATCTTTTGGAGGTAAGCTCCATAATAACTGATTTAATATCTGTGTCTATGGAGACTGACGGCTTTTCGTTTTCTTCGCTTAGCTCATCAACCTTTAGATATAACCTTTTTCCAAGTGCTCCCCCTGGATGAAATTTCGCAAAGTCAGTACTTGTAAACTCTCTACATGACAATAGACAAACTGCCAGCGCATCGCCTAATGCTAAAGAGGCTGTAGTACTAGTTGTTGGAGCTAAATTGTTTGGGCACGCTTCTTTTTCTACTGTAGCATTTAAAATATAATGGGCATTTTTTGCTAAGTAGGAGGTTACATTTCCTACCATGGCTACAATATCATTCCCCATATTTTTAATAAGGGGTAATAAAGATTTAATTTCTGCTGAATTTCCACTTTTAGAAATGATAATGACAATATCAGAAGGTAAAATCATTCCTAAGTCACCATGAATAGCTTCTGCTGCATGCATAAATAAAGCAGGTGTTCCTGTTGAATTGAAGGTGGCTACGAGTTTATTGGCGACAATAGCACTCTTTCCAATCCCTGTAATTACTACTCTCCCCTTACATACTAGTATCAGCTTGACTACATCTTCAAATGTATGATCAATGTAGGATACTAATTTTTTTATACCTTCGCTCTCATTAAGTAGGCATTCTTTAGCAACATTCTGAATGTTTTTTTGTATTTTCAAAGTAAATAGAAAGTCAGTATTTTTTAGCGAAACAAATATAGGGGATTTCTCCGGTTTTTGCTCTACTCTATGCAAGAAGAAAACATCATGACAAACCCTCTAGAAAGTTACCTATTGAAACATTTTGGTCATGCCAAATTCAGAGGAGAACAAAAAAGTATTATCCAAAATCTGCTGGATGGGAATGATACGTTTGTGATTATGCCTACAGGGGCAGGGAAATCACTATGTTATCAATTGCCTGCAATTATAAGCAAAGGGACTGCTTTAATTATCTCTCCTTTAATTGCCTTGATGAAAAATCAGGTCGACCAAATGAAAGGATATGGTATTGATGCTGCTTTCTTAAACTCTACGCTCAGTAGGTCTGAGAGTACACAGGTGAAAAAATCTGTATTAGCTGGTGATACTAAGCTATTGTATGTAGCTCCAGAATCATTAAACAAAGAGCAAAACATCAACTTTTTCAAAAAGGTAAAACTTTCTTTCATTGCTATTGATGAAGCTCATTGTATTTCAGAATGGGGGCATGATTTTAGACCCGAGTACAGAAAAATTAAATCAATCGCTCAACAGTTAGGTAAGTTACCAATCATAGCCCTTACAGCTACTGCTACTCCAAAGGTTCAGCTGGATATAATTAAAAACTTAGGCATGGAAGATGCTAAATTATACAAATCATCCTTCCGTAGAAAAAACCTATTTTATGAAGTACGCCCTAAGTCAGATGCAAAAAAGCAAATGATTGGCTTTGTTAATAAATTTAAAGGGAAGTCAGGAATTGTTTACTGTTTCAGTAGGAAAAAGGTAGAAGAAATCGCTGAGTTTTTAAAACTGAATGGAGTCAATGCACGTCCTTACCATGCAGGAATGGATTCAACGGTTAGAATGAATAACCAAGATGCTTTTCTTAATGAAGATGCAGATGTAATTGTAGCTACCATTGCCTTTGGAATGGGGATCGACAAGCCGGATGTCCGCTTTGTGATTCATTACGATGCACCAAAATCATTGGAAGGTTATTACCAAGAAACAGGTAGGGGCGGTAGAGATGGACAAGAAAGTAGGTGTTTGATGTTTTACAGCTATGGTGATCTACTAAAACTGGAAAAATTAAATAAAGACAAACCTGTCACTGAACGTGATACGGCTAGAAATTTATTAGAAGAGGTTACTGGTTATGCAGAATCTCCACTTTGTAGAGCGCAACAGTTATTGCACTACTTTGGTGAACAGATAAAAGAGCCCTGTGGTGCTTGTGATAATTGCCTCAATCCAAAAGATAACTTTCAAATAAAAGAAGAGGCTTCTTTAGCCATACAAACTGTTTTAGAAACAAAACAACGTTTTGGAATCAAACATTTAGTTGACGTAATAAGAGGTTCTGCCAATCAATACGTTAAAAGCTATCAACATGATTCTTTATCCATTTATGGAAAAGGGAAGGGTAAAGACATAGCCTACTGGACATCTGTATTCAGGCAACTCGTTATTTTAGAATACTTTGAAAAAGATATTGAAGAAATAGGGATTATAAAAGTAACCCAACAAGGATTAGATTACTTGAAGTCTCCAGCAGATATTACATTATTTAAAGACCATCAATACACCGATAACGTTGATGCCGAAGTCGCTCCACAAATTGAATTGTCTTACGATAAAGTATTACTTGACATTCTAAAGGAGGTACGTAAAAAGGTAGCACAAGAAAAAGAACTACCTCCGTATGTAGTTTTTCAAGATGGGTCTCTAGAAGAAATGGCAACAACTTACCCTACAACTTTACAAAGCTTAGTTACTGTTAATGGGGTAGGTCAAGGTAAGGCTCAGAAGTTTGGGGCTTCTTTTCTACAAACAATTGAAAAATACATAGAAGATAATAACATATCTGTAGCAGAAGATATGTTAATAAAAACAACTGTTAATAAATCAAAATTAAAAATTCAACTCGTTCAATTAATCGATAGACAAATGAATTTAGAAGATATTGCAACAGCTGTTGGGAAATCTTATGATGATTTGTTAGAAGAAATGGAGACTATCTGTAGCTCAGGGACTAAGCTAAATATTGATTACTACATAGAAGAAGTGGTGGATGAAGATAAAGAAGATGAGATTTATGACTATTTCATGGAAGCAGACTCTGATGATGTTTCGGAAGCATTAGAAGAGTTAGATGAGGATTATTCAGAAGAAGAAATCAGATTAATTAAGATTAAATTTTTATCTGAAGTAGCCAATTAAGTTGGTTTTATTTTGTAATTCAATATCATTGCAAGTAAAGTGAAGCAATCCAGACGAGAATTATTGAAGCTCTGATTAGATTACCATGCCTGCGGTAGGCACGGTAAATCAAGGGTTTTTATTGAATTCAGCATAGCAACACCGTTACGGTTAATTCAAAAAACTTAGCAAAGCGACTGATTTTCAGAGAGTTAGTCACGGATAGATTTCCTAATACATAAAACGGGGTTAATAAACCTGTAAGGATTTTTTACCTAGCAATCATATCTTGTTCTATCCTTTCTTTCATTTTCCTATAATAAGAAAAATACATTTCTGGAATAGCATATGATTCTTCTAGTGTTAGCCAACCTAAGTAGTTGTCTTTTATTTTTAGTTTCGGATCTGCTTTTAAGATCTCTTCAGAAAGAGCATGCATTATCTTCATACATTTCAAAATGTATCCTTTAGCTGATTTAGTGTCTTCAGCTAATACATAATCTGTTGACGGTTTAAAATTTTTCTTGAAATAAGATTTGGATAACTTATTAGTCAAAAAAACGATATACCCTACGAGTGATTTCCTTCCCTTTTTTGTATAGGTATGAGTAATCGATTCTTGTAAGATAATTGCATGTTGATTCACACAGGCATCGTATAGCCTACTATATAATTCAGCCATTGACCATTCTTTTCGTTCAGCAGCAAATGGAATATCATTATACTTTTCTAAATCATCTAACCATAACTTAGCTTCGATTTCAAAACCTTTGTACAAAACTTTAATAGACATAAATAAAATATGTTAAAAAATTTCTTTGCAGAATAACCTTACTAAGCTACTAAATTTTAGACTCGTAATTGATTAATTGCATAAAAAAAGCTTACATTTAAGAGTATCTAAACAGTTTATAACCTTATATTATTTTTTATGTCTAAGACTATTATTGTTTCTAACCGACTACCAATTAGTATTTCAAAAAATGAAACAGGTGAATTAGAGTATAAACCTAGTTCAGGTGGATTAGCTACTGGTCTTGGTAGTATTTATAAATCTGGTGATAATTTATGGTTAGGTTGGCCAGGTACTTTTTTTACTAAACCAGAAAATAAAGAAAAAGTCACTTCCGAACTGAAAAAAGAAAACATGAGTCCTGTTTTCTTATCTGAGAAGGAAATGAAAGAATTCTATGAAGGTTTTAGTAACTCTACTTTATGGCCTTTATTTCATTATTTCACCCAATATGTAGAGTATGATAATGATCTCTGGGAGGCATACGTAGCTGTTAATAGAAAATTTTGTGATGAGGTGTTGAAACACGCTAATGATAAAGACATCATTTGGATACATGACTATCAGTTGTTATTACTTCCTCAAATGATTCGTGAAAAGTTACCCAATGCAAGTATTGGTTTCTTTAATCATATTCCATTTCCATCGTATGAGATATTTAGGCAGCTCCCATGGAGGAAAGAGCTATTAGAAGGTGTGTTAGGTGCTGACTTAATAGGCTTCCATACTTATGACGATATGCGTCACTTTTTAAGTGCTGTAAGTAGAATATGTGGAATTGATCATTCTATGGGGCATTTGAAGTGTAGCGATAGAATTGTAACAGTTGACGCTTTACCTATGGGGATAGACTATGAGAAATTTGCTAATGCTGCCATTTCTAAAGATACGCAGAAGGAAGTAAAGCAATTTTATGGCAGTTTACATTCTGAACAATTAATTCTATCTATAGACCGCCTAGATTATTCAAAAGGAATTCCACAGAGATTATTAGCATTCGATGATTACCTAGATAAATATCCAGATCAAGTAGGTAAAGTATCATTGATTATGCTAGTAGTTCCTTCTAGAGATAATGTAGAACATTACATGCACCTCAAAGAAGAATTAGATGAACTAGTGGGTAGAATAAATGGTAAACATGGTTCTTTGGATTGGACTCCTATTTATTATTTTTATCGCTCTTTACCGTTTCATAAATTATCTGCTTTGTATTGCATGGCGGATGTGGCTTTAGTTACTCCATTAAGAGATGGAATGAACCTCGTTTGTAAAGAATATATAGCTAGCCGATTAGATAAGTCTGGTGCATTGATATTAAGTGAAACCGCTGGTTCTGCTAAAGAGCTTGCTGATGCCATACAAGTAAATCCAAACGATAGAGATGCTATGGTAGAAGCAATTCACCAAGCATTGACAATGGATGCTGATGAGCAAGAGAGGCATATCTCTGAAATGCAGGATAAACTAAAACGTTATGACATTAATCGATGGGTAGATGTATTCATGAAACGACTACACTATACCAAAGAAAAACAGAAAGAATTAATTGCTCGACAACTGAGTGAAAAGTCAAAAGAGCTAATAGCAAACAACTATAAAAAAGCAGAAAAAAGGCTCATCTACCTAGATTATGATGGAACATTAGTAGGTTTCCACAGTGACCCTTTAAAAGCAACACCTGATAAAGAGCTCCATTCGATCATGAAAGCCTTAACTGAAGATGAAAAGAATACTGTTTTAATCATTAGTGGTAGAGGGAAGGATACACTACAAGAATGGTTTGGGGATTATAAAAACCTAGAATTTATTGCTGAGCATGGTGTATGGCATAAGGAAAAAGGTGAAGAATGGACTATGGCAGAAAACTTACAGCAAGACTGGCAGGAAGAGATTTTACAAATCTTAGAGCTATATGTAGATAGAACGCCTGGAACCTTTATCGAGAAAAAAGATTTTTCTTTAGTATGGCATTTTAGAGCGGCTGAGGCTGGTTTTGGAGAACTACGGGCTAGAGAATTAGTTTCTAATCTTCAGTACCTGACTTCAAATATGGATGTGCAAGTATTAGAAGGGAATAAGGTGATAGAAGTGAAGAATGCAGGTATCAATAAAGGAAAGTCTGCTTTGCGTTGGTTAGCTAAAGAAAATTGGGACTTTATTACGGCATTAGGTGACGACTGGACGGATGAAGATACATTCCATGTTATGCCAGAAAGTGCTTTCACCATTAAAGTAGGGCTTACTGCTTCAGAGGCAAGATATAATATTAAGTCCCCAATTGAGGTTAGAGAATTACTAACTAGTTTTATAAAATAAGCTAGTTAGTAGCAGTGTATGTTTTACACATGCTAATCCAATGTCGTTTAGTTAAGCTATAAAGGTTTGTAGTTTTGATGGTATAATTTCTTAGGTTTTTTATTTCTAGGATTAGACCTATTGGGTCGAACAATTTCTTTAGTTCGGTAAACAATATCATCAAAGACTTTTATCCCC
>JBGCEI010000193.1:0-3580 GCA_045106295.1 Cyclobacteriaceae bacterium | reverse complement strand
AGTCATTTAGCGATACATTATGGTGGAGCAGAAGCCAACGTGTCGGTAGGTATTTCTCAATTGGGAATAGATTCTAGTTTTTTTACTGTTCTCCCTTCAAACGATTTATCAGCAACAGCAATTTCTAAGCTGAAAGCAATGGATGTAGATACCTCTTCTATTTCCTTCCAAGATGGAAGAATGGGGATTTATTTTTTAGAACCTGGTAAAGGTATTCGTCCTTCCAAAGTAGTCTACGATAGAGCCTATTCAAGCCTTAGTTTGGCTGATTCGAAAAGCATTGATTGGGATCAGATATTTGAAGGAATAGATTGGTTTCATTGGTCTGGAATTACTCCGGCTATCTCAGCTAGTGCAGCAGAGTTGTGTGCGCAAGTATTGGCCGTAGCCGAACAAAAAGGAATTACCATTTCGGTAGACTTGAATTACAGAAGTAAATTGTGGAACTACGGTAAAACGCCAAAAGACATTATGCCATCATTGATGGAAAAATGTGATGTCATATTTGGAGGGATAGATGCTCCAGAAACATACTGTGACATTGTACCTGAAGGGAAGAAAACGGTAAAAGGAGCAAAGTTAACCGATGAAGATATTGTTTCTATTGGAGAGCAAGTATTGACTCGTTTTCCGAAAGCTAAATTGTTTAGTTCTACCATGAGAGAAACGGTTACTTCTACTCATAATAGATTGCAAGGGATTCTTTATTCTAAAAAAGGGCTTGTGAAATCTCCGGAATTCGATATTACAGAAATAGTAGATAGAGTAGGTGGAGGTGATGGGTTTATGGCTGGTCTGATTGTAGGTCTAATCAAATACAAAGAAGACTATCAGTACATCACAAACTATGCTACTGCAAGTTCGGTGTGGAAGCATACGGTACACGGTGATTACAACTACATTACAGAAGAAGAGCTGAACCAAATCATAGATGGTGGAACAGCTGTTATCAGTCGATAATAGTATTAAAACGAATAGAATTTAATTTTTAATTAAGATGTCAAAATTTACAAGAATAGAAGTAGCTCAGAAAATGCAAGAAACAGGAATCGTTCCTGTGTTTTATCATCCTGATGTAAACATTGCAAAGCAAGTAATGAAAGCTTGTTACGACGGCGGAGTACGAGTGTTTGAGTTTACAAACAGAGCAGAGTTTGCACACGAAGTATTTGCTGAACTGGTAAAAGAAGCGAGACAAACTATGCCTGAATTATCATTGGGAATAGGTTCTATTGTAGATGGTCCTACTACCGCTCTTTACATTCAGTTAGGTGCAGACTTTGTAGTAGCACCGGTAGTAAACGAAGAAATGGCTAGAGTATGTAACCGAAGAAAAATTGGTTGGATGCCAGGTTGTGGTTCTGTATCTGAAATATCCTATGCGCAGGAATTAGGAGCTGAGGTAGTGAAAATATTTCCAGGTAGCCAAGTCGGTGGTCCAGGTTTTGTGAAGGCAGTAAAAGGGCCTATGCCGTGGAGTAGTATTATGCCAACGGGTGGAGTAGAACCAACAGAAGAAAGCCTAAAAGTATGGTTCGATGCAGGCGTGCACTGTGTAGGGTTAGGTTCTAAATTATTCCCTAACGATGTAATTGCTAAAGGCGATTACAAATGGATAGAAAACAAAGTAAAACAAGTAATTACGATGGTTAATAAGTTTAGAGGTCGGTAGATAGTTACGGATCAAGCAAGAAATATGGTGGAGTAAAATAGTAGATTTATTATTTTTACTAGATGGAAGAACTAGTAAAACACTTTTTACCAGAAGGTATTTTGGATCAAGCAATATTTCTGGTGTAGTGCGCAACATTTTGAAAAGTATCAGCAACTTTCAAAATCCTTAAATGATTTTATTTATTCAAAAAAAAACTGGACTACCTAGTAAATTTGGGACTAGTTTTTTTAAGCCACTATTTTACTAGACCATCTCAATTTCACTTCCTAACTAACTTTTGCTAATTTTTTTACTTGAAGTTTATCTAATATATCTTGATACATACTCTTTGGGAGATGGCACGATAAAAGATATTTTCGCATAAGTCGTTCTTCTTCTTTTTCTATTTGACCATCAGCCAATAGTACAACGGCTGCTTGTGCTAAAATATTAATTAAAACTTCTGTACTTAACTTTTCTCTTGCTTCATTTATGTATTTAAACACTTGGTCGTTTTTATTACCGTTCAGCTTTACATCTTCATAAATCGGTAATAACTCATTGCTGTATTCTTTAAAGTTACTTAATGCATCTTGAATTTCTCTTTCTTCTTCTTTTGCAAAATCGTTGTCAATGATAGCCATGTGGGTCATGGAAGCAATTAGAGCTCTTGCATATATTTTTCTTGACTCCTCTTCTTCTTTTTCTAGAATTTCTTTAGGCTGGCTTAATAGTTCTCTTATGTTTTCATTATAAATTGTTTTACAGTTTGAACATTGATAAAAACGATCTAACACATCTGAAGGTATTACTGGAAGTGTGAGAAAGGTGAACCACCGCCTATATAGTTTGTTTTCCAAGTCACCAGAGGAACAGCTAGGACAGCCGTTTTCTATAATTGGGACATAACCTACCTTATGTTTAATACCTCGAGTTCCAAATAATGAGAACATATTGTTTATTTTATAATTTACATAAAAAGTAATGTAATATAGGCATACCTTTCAAAAAAAACATCACAAAACCTTGAAAGAAAACATTAAGTTTGAGTAAGAATTTAGAGTAAATTACTATTACAAAAAAAATCAAAGAGTCATTCAATGTTAAAATGGAAAAAACGAAGTGGTCTGATAAGTTCTACTTGAAAATAATTGAGTTGACTGGAAGGTTATTATGAGTGATAAAAGCAGCCTTTTGTCGTTTAGCCTAAACAATTCGACTACTAAATTGTTCTACTTTCATTTTTGCTTTGTAATATCCCCTCAAGACTTTATCTTTAGAGAACTAAACGGTTAATTAACTGCTGATGATTCTTCGATCTTGGATTACTATTTTACTCTTTTGTACAGTTTCGATCACTACTACCCAATTACTTTTTGCAGAAAATCATGCCTTAGACAGTGTTGCTGTTGAGACTCAGTCTATTCAATCAGATGCTCCTGTATTAACAGTTGATACTCATGATCAACATGAGCTGTTAGACCCTAGTTCTTTATCTGTAATTCCTTTTGTGTTGTTATTGTTAATGATAGCAACAGGGCCTTTGTTTTTTGAGCATTTTTGGCATAAAAACTATCCTATTATTGCTATTTTATTAGGCTTAGCTGTTATTCTGTATTATCTGATATTTCTTCATAATGTAGATCATCCTATACATGCGTTAGCTGAATACATTCAGTTTATTGCTTTATTATCAAGTTTGTATATAGCTGCTGGAGGCATCTTAATTAATGTAGACAAAGAAGGGAAGCCTGGGGTGAATGTAATGATCCTTTTAATAGGGGCTGTATTAGCCAATGTAATTGGTACAACTGGTGCGTCGATGTTACTGATAAGACCGTTTATAAGAGTTAATAAAAATAGAATTAAACCATACCATGTAGTTTTCTTCATTTTTATGGTAAGTAATATTGGTGGTTCTTTAAC
>JBGCEI010000192.1:0-25937 GCA_045106295.1 Cyclobacteriaceae bacterium | reverse complement strand
CATATTCTTGTTCGATAATCGTCCGACTCCCGCTACTACTAGCCACTTATTATTAAGTGGCTTTTTTTATGCCTTATAAAAACTAAGACAATCTCCCTACATACTCCTCATACCCATACTCTCTAATTAGCTGAAAAGTATCTTCTTTTGTCCAAACACCAATAGAGGGCAATCGTACACCGTTAAATGTCGACGTTTTGACCATCGTGTAATGAATCATATCATGAAAGATCACCTTATCTCCTACCCGTAAGGGTTGTAGAAAAGAATAATCACCTATCTGATCTCCCGCTAAACAAGTCATCCCACCCATAATATATGTAGGGAAAAAATCATTCGGAGATATAGCTCCTATCACAAAGGGTTTGTAAGGCATTTCTAAACAGTCTGGCATATGGCACGTAAACGATGTATCCAACATAGCTATATTTCTCTTACCATTCGGGATCACATCCAACACCTCACTTACCAAAAAACCTGTTTCCCATCCTATTGCTTCACCAGGCTCAAGGATTACTTCTACTTGGTACTTAGCAGCAAATGCTTTTACTAAACGTATTAAATGATCTGTATCATAATTTGAGCGAGTAATATGGTGTCCTCCTCCCATATTCACCCATTTCACTTGATGCAATAATTCACCAAACTGGGTTTCAATCTTTTCCAATACTCTTTCCAATACAAAAGAATCTTGTTCGCACAACACATGAAAATGCAGTCCTTCTATCTCTTCAGGTAACTGAGTCAAGTCATCTACCTTTATCCCTAATCTAGAATCTGGAGAGGCAGGGTTATACAATTCTGTTTCTATTTCCGAATATTCAGGGTTAATCCGTAAACCAGGAGAAACATCTGTCTTTCTAACTTTTTCTTTATACCTCTCCCACTCACTTAATGAATTAAATGTAATATGAGAAGCTTTCTCTAAAATCTGATCCATTTCACTCGGAACATAGACCGGAGCACATACATGAGCCTTCCCTTTCCAATAGTTATGAACCAATTGCGCTTCATGTAAAGAACTAGCCGTAGCACCTGATAGGTATTCACTCAATAAAGGAAATGTATTCCAAAGCGCATACCCCTTTAAAGCACACAAAATAGAAGCTCCACTTTCTTTTATTACTTCCTGTAATAAGACTAAGTTTTTTATCAACTTACGCTCATCCAACAAATAACAAGGCGTTGGTATGCTATCAAAATCAATTTCGTATTTCAATTTATTTCTCGTAAGTGTGTGGTAACTCAGGGTTCAGTAACTCATTCCAGCCCAATCCATATTGATTTAAGTCATCCATAAATGGATCAGGATTGAACTCTTCTACATTATAGACACCCGCTTTCATCCATTTATTGGTTAACATCATTTTAGCACCTATCATAGCAGGTACACCAGTCGTATACGCCACTGCCTGCGCTCCTACTTCTTTAAAGGCATTCGCATGATTGCAATTATTGTACACATAGTACGTCTTTTCTTTTCCGTCTTTCACTCCTTTGATCTGGCAACCAATAGACGTTTCTCCTGTATAATTCTCTCCTAAAGTAGAAGGTTGTGGTAAAACAGCCTGTAAAAATTGCAAAGGGATAATCTCTTTTCCATCGTAGTTTATCGGCTCAATGCTAGTCATACCTGTATTTTGTAATACATCAAGATAGTTAATATACTGTTTCGAAAAAGTCATCCAGAAACGAGCTCTTTTTAAACTTGGAAAATTTTTAGTTATGGACTCCAACTCTTCATGGTACATCAAATATGACTCTTTGTCTCCTATATTCGGATAGTCGATTGGCTTATGGATTTCCATTGGGTTTGTTTCAATCCATTGTCCGTTTTCCCAATATTTACCCTTTTGGGTAATCTCGCGAATATTAATCTCCAAATTAAAATTTGTAGCAAACGCCTTCCCATGATCTCCAGCATTACAGTCCACAATATCTAAATAATGCATCTCATCAAAATGATGTTTTGCTGCATGAGCTGTAAAAACACCAGTTACACCAGGGTCAAATCCACAACCCAATAAAGCCATTAATCCTTTTTCTTTGAATCTTTCTTGATACGCCCATTGCCAGCTGTATTCAAATTTAGCTTCATCTCTAGGCTCATAATTAGCTGTATCTAAATAATGAGTACCTATTTCCAAACAAGCATCCATAATCGCTAAATCCTGATATGGGAGTGCTACATTAATTACTAATACAGGCTTATGTTTTTCTAATACCTTAACCACATTCGCTGCATAATCAGCATCCACCTGTTCTGTTTGTACAGGAATAGATGTAATTTGTTTTGCTATTTCATCACACTTTGACTGTGTTCTACTAGCTATAACTAGTTCACTAAAAACATGAGGCAATTGAGCGCATTTCTTTGCTACCACATTTCCAACACCACCTGCGCCAATAATTACGACTTTAGACATGACTTATTATTTACAAATAATGATGTAAAAATAGCTTTTTTATTCATCAGAGTCGATACAAAATTGGTGCAAAACAAAATTTTTGTTTGATGAAAACAAAGCTTATTTTTGATAAACGGACAAACTGATATGACCAAGATATTTATCACCCTTTTCCTTTGCGCTTCTACCCTCTTTGCTCAGCAAAAGCAATGGGTTTATTTCTCCCCCTCTACACCTTTAACTAAAGGAATAGAATTAATTAAAAAACAACCCATACGCAAATCTAATTGGTTAAACGCAGCTACTTTCGACTTAACTTCTGATGAAAAAAAAGAACTACTCGGTCTACCTTACATATCAAAAATAACCACTGTTAAAAAACTAGAACCTCTAAAAACTAATTCTCAGAATACATCCTACTCTAAACAATTAGAGCAGTTAAACACATCCATCTTAGCAAAAAAAGGATATACAGGAAAAGGCATTTCTATTGGAATCATAGATGCTGGCTTCAAAGAAGCAGATTCGTCTCCTTATTTCAAAAATATTTTTTCAGCCAACCACATCAAAGCGACAAAAGACTTTGTAAATCCTGAGAGCATAAATTTTTACGAAGAAAAAACAGACGCTGATGATCATGGAACTAAAGTCTGGAAACGAATAGCAGGTACAGAAAATGACAGTATGTTCTATGGATTAGCAAAAGATGCTTCATTCTATCTTGCTCGTACAGAAATAGGAGACAAAGAAATTCGATTAGAAGAAGACTATTGGATAGAGGCATTGGAGTGGATGGAAAGCAAAGGCGTAAAACTGATTAATTCATCGCTAGGTTACGCAAATAAGTTTGACAGTACTGCTGACAATCACTTACGAACAGAAATGGACGGTGAAACGACAGCCATTAGTAAAGCCGCACAATATGCTGCGGAAGAAAAAGGAATGCTAATCATTGTATCAGCAGGGAATTTAGGATCTAAAAAATGGGGGATTATTTCAGCACCGGCTGACGCTCCTGATGTATTAACAGTTGGAGCTACCTCATTAGCTCCGTGGACTAAAATGGGATACAGTAGTACTGGACCTTCTTACAATAAATTTTTAAAACCAGATGTAGCCTCTTATTCTACAAGTGGAACTTCTTTTTCCGCTCCAATCATCACTGGGTTGGCAGCGTGCTTATGGCAAGCAAACCCAAAACTATCTAACAAACAATTAAAAAAGATCATTGAACAATCCTCACACCTTTATCCTTATGGAAACAACTACATCGGTTATGGTGTACCTAATGCAAACAGAGCGATAGAAATCATCAATAAACAAATACCTAACTTATCTAATAGGCCAAAGCTTATGGCTAAGGATAGAGGAAAGGTTAAATTCTTCATTAAACCAACTGAAGAGGTCTCTGTTGCCTTATTCCAAAAATCAGATAAGTACATGGTCATTAAACAGTCTAGTATCTTATTAGAAAAGAAACAAAAGAGTGGTAGTGACTTAAAAAATCACATCAAAGTCAAAAGAGGAAAAGACAAAGTCACCATACGGCTTTCAAACAAAAGTCCTTATGTACAATTTAGTTCCTTAGTCGTTAACAACAGACTATTCGAAATTGAATGGAGAAATTAATAAACTAAACATGAACGAATTCGATGTTTTTTCATTCAAAAATGGGTTACGTGCGGTATACAAGCAAAACACTATTACTCAACTTTTCCACTGTGGTTTCGTTCTAGACATAGGAAGTAGAGACGAAAAAGAACACCAGCTAGGTCTTGCTCACTTTTGGGAGCATATGGCATTTAAAGGCACTAAAAAACGAAAAGCCTTTCACATCCTTAATCGCTTAGAATCAGTAGGAGGAGAAATCAATGCCTATACTACTAAAGAAAAGATCTACTTCTACGCTTCTGTTTTAAGTAAGCATCACGACAGGGCTATTGAATTACTCACAGACATCTTGTTTTACTCTACTTTTCCCGAAAACGAGACAAATAAAGAACGTCATGTTATTTTAGAAGAAATGGCTATGTACAACGACATGCCTGAAGAAGCTATTGTAGATGAGTTTGAAGAGGTCATTTTTAAAAATCACTCATTAGGAAAGAACATATTAGGTACAAAAGAAAGCGTACTTTCATTCAAAAGTCATGATTTCAGTCAATTTCTAAAAGAGAATCTTAATTCAGAAAAAATCATCTTCTCTGCTGTCGGGAATTTATCAAAACAACAATTCGAGAAGAGTGTTTCTAAACACCTTGAAAAACTCCCTACTTTTTCAGCTCAACCAATTCGTTCGCCTTTCAATAGCTACGCTCCATCAATATTAGAAAAGAAAAAAAGCAGCTCTCAGGCTCATTGTGCTATTGGCACAATAGGTCTTTCTCTTCACCACAAAGATAGGCTACCTCTGTTTATGTTAATTAATATTCTAGGGGGATCAGGCTTAACCTCTCGACTAAATATGGCGCTTAGAGAACGAAAGGGTTATGTTTACAGTGTAGACGCAAGTACTGCTTCATATACCGACACAGGTATGATTAGCCTCTTCTTTGGTACAGAAGAAAAAACACTTTATAAAAGTATTAAACTAGTGTATCGAGAATTAGAAAAACTACAATCTAAACCTCTCGGTACTATCCAACTGTCTCAAGCAAAAGAACAGCTTATGGGACAATTAGTAATGTCTGAAGAAAGAAATGTAAGTCTCATGCAAATGATGGGAAAGAGCTTATTAGACCTAAATAAAATAGATTCCTTAGATAGTGTACTAGAGGAGATAAAACAAGTTTCAGCTACAAAGCTGTGTGACTTAGCCAACACCTTCTTCAACAAAGAACAACTAAGTCAGTTGATTTATTTACCTAATAATAACTAGTTATATGGAATTTATAGCTCCTGAATTAAGCAAGTACATTGAAAACCACACAACGGATGACAATGATCTACTCAAAAAAATAGATCGTGACACTCATGCAAATATATTAAAGCCTCGTATGCTCTCTGGAAAGGTGCAAGGAAGAGTTTTATCTCTTATCAGCAAACTATTACAACCTAATTCTATTCTAGAAATTGGAACCTATACAGGTTATTCTGCCTTATGTCTTGCAGAAGGGCTAACTCCATCTGGAAAGTTAATTACGCTAGATATTAACGAAGAATTAGAACAACAAACACGTACTTACTTCGATCAATCTAATTATTCTGATCGGATTGATTATAGAATAGCAAACGCTATGGAAGAAATCCCAAACTTATCAGAATCTTTTGACCTTATATTTATTGATGCAGACAAAAAAAATTACCTCAATTACTATCACCTTGTTATTGATAAACTAAACCCTGGCGGAGTATTAATTGCAGATAATATACTATGGAGTGGAAAGGTAATCGAAGAAGTGAAAAAAAATGACAAGGACACGCCTATTTTAATAGAGTTCAATAAAACAGTTCATGAAGATGAACGTGTCGAAAATATCCTTCTTGGAATCAGAGATGGTTTAATGGTCGTAAGAAAGAAATGACTACCTCCTTCTATTTCACTTTGTATTTCCTGATAGTTTCTCCTTTTTTTTCCCATGGAGGAGTTGTCTTTATCATAATTGAAAACAACCATTACTCAGCTATTTTACAACAGTACCGTGAACGGTCTTACATTGTGATTGTAATTCCCACAATATAGTTTTAAACAAAAAAGGCAACCGAACGATTCGATTGCCTTTTAAATAATTTTATGGATAAAGTAGTTTATTCTGTGATAGAGACGACTTCATTCGTTTTCTTCTCCATCGTCTTTTCTATTTTAACTTCCTTTGTTTCTGACTCAGCATCAGAACTAGAGTCTGAATCTAATTTAATTCCCATGAAAGACATGAATGCCATTCCCATTAAACCAGTTACAAACATTGTAATCCCTAACCCTCTTAAAGGCTTAGGCACATCTGCATACCTCATTCTCTCTCTAATAGCTGCTAATGCCACAATCGCTAGCAACCATCCAATCCCTGAAGAAAAACCAAATACAGTAGCTTCTGTTAGTGTATAGTCTCTACTTACCATAAATAAAGAAGACCCTAAGATCGCACAGTTTACTGCTATAAGTGGTAAAAATATCCCTAATGATCCATAAAGTGATGGAGATAGTTTTTCAATTACCATTTCAACCAATTGTACCATCGCAGCAATAGTTGCTATAAACATGATAAACTGAAGAAAACTAAGGTCTACTGTAGCAAAATCTTCTGAAATCCAAGTTAATGCCCCTTCATTCAAAATATAAGTTTGTAATGCCCAGTTCATAGGAACTGTAATCAATAATACAAAAGCTACTGCAATACCTAAACCAACTGCTGTTTTTACTTTTTTCGATACCGCTAAATAAGAACACATTCCTAAGAAATAGGCAAATATCATGTTCTCAATAAATATCGATTTTATTCCTAGATTAATTAAATCCATAATTTCTTTCTTTTAAAAGTCTTTAGTCTATTCTTCTACGTAACCGTTATTAGCACGTTGTACCCAAATAATCAGTCCCAATACAATAAATGCACCTACAGGTGTTACCATTAATCCGTTCATCGGGAATGTTAATCCAAACTCTTCAAAAATCTTAAATCCAAAAATAGATCCTGAACCAAATAATTCTCTAAAGAAAGCTACTAACATAATAACCCAAGCGTAACCAAATCCACTACCTAGTCCGTCTAACATAGAGTCCCAAGGCTTATTCCCCATAGCAAATGCTTCTAGACGTCCCATAATGATACAGTTGGTAATAATCAGACCTACGAAAACAGATAATTGCTTAGATACATCAAACATATACGCTTTTAGTAACTCATTTACTAATGCTACTAAAGTTGCAACTATTGCTAATTGTACAATAATCCTCACCCTACTAGGGATTAAATTTCTAATCAACGAAATGCTAAGGTTTGAAAATACACATACAAAAACCACTGCTAAAGACATCACAAAAGTTGGCTTTAACTGAGTAGTTACAGCTAGTGCTGAACATACTCCTAATACTTGCACCGTAATTGGGTTACTATCATCTAATGGATCAGTAACAAAGGCCTTTCTCCTTTTAGATAACAAAGCCTCTTTTGGTTGCTTTGTTACTACTTCTTTTTCTACTACTTCAGTACTCATTTTTTCTTTCTTAAAGTTATTCCCCAATCACTCCGTAATCTATAAAATCACTAGATGATTTAATATTGTATAAATCTTTTGAACTGCTTCCTGCTAAAGACTTAGCTACAGCTTGTTTTTCCTTTTGTAAGAATGGGCTATATAGTTTCACATAACTTTCTAACATGGCATTTACACCATTAGAAGTCATAGTAGCTCCAGAAAGTCCGTCTACAACATTATAATCTGTAGCATTAACCTCATTTCCTTCTCCTTTCAACATTCTCACACAAACCAAATTCCCATCAGCATCAGAGATTCGTTTTCCTTTGAATCTATTTTGAATTTCAGCATCTGTAATTCTAGCTCCTAAACCAGGTGTTTCTGCTTTGTGATCAAAAATAGCTCCTTTCAAAGAATTGAAATCATCTGCTAAAGCAATGTATCCCCAAATCTCATCCCAGAGACCGTTTCCATAAATAGGTAGAATATATGCTTCTACTTGACCTTCATGTACTTGACTTTTAAACTTAAAAACAGGCAACCTTTTATCGCTTGCATTTGTTTTTTTGTATTCCTTACGTACATTGATGTCTTCAGCATTTACACCTTCTAAAAGATTCCCTTTCGTATCTACCACCATACTTTCGATATTTTTATCGTAAAAGTCTAGTACATCAACTCCTTCAGGAATATTCATTACTGCACCAAGAATTTTTTTCTTAGTATCCAATTCTTGCTGAATTCTCTGTGGTTCCTTCAGTTTAGTTGCTGCTAGAGCTAATAAACCTCCTAAAACAATGGTTAATACTGCTGAAAAACCAATAATATATCCGTTAGACTGTCGCACGACTTACCCTCCTTTTTTTATTTGCTTGAACTACGTAAAAATCAACTAATGGAGCAAATACATTCATAAGAAGTATTGCTAACATTATTCCTTCAGGGTAAGCTGGATTCAATACCCTCACTAAAATCCCTAATACACCGGCTAAGAAACCGTAGATTATTTTACCCATTGGGGTATGTGCTGCCGATACAGGATCAGTAGCCATAAAGATAGCTCCAAATGCAAAGCTACCTGCTACTAAATGATAGTAGAAGTTCTCTACGCCAAAGAAATTAGCACCACATAGTTCCACTACGTATCCCATTAGTAATCCACCAACTGCCATACTAGCCATGATTCTTAAACTACCAACTCCTGTAATCACGAGAATAGCTGCTCCTATTAAACACATGAGAGCAGAGGTTTCTCCTATGGATCCCGGAATAACTCCCATAAACATATCCATAAATGAAAATCCTGACCATCCTTGTGGAGCTACACCTGTATAAAACCCACTAGCTGCATCACCTAAAATTGTTGCTCCAGTATAACCATCTAAGTCTACCCACACTTTATCTCCTGACATATAAGCTGGATAAGCAAAGAATAAAAAGGCTCTTGCTGTTAAAGCAGGATTCAAAATATTCATTCCTGTACCTCCAAATACTTCTTTACCTATCACTACAGCAAAGGCTGTTGCTAAGGCTACTTGCCATAATGGAATAGTAGACGGTAATGTAAGTGGAATTAACAAACCAGATACTAAATATCCTTCTGATACTGGATGCCCTTTATATGCCGCTAACCCAAATTCAATACCAAGACCAACACCATATGAGACTATTAGAATAGGTATAAATCTGATTAAACCAAACCAAACAGAATCAACCCAAGTAGGTCCTGCTCCGTTAGGAAAAGCTGCTGCTAATGCTTCGGGAGTCATAGCTAAATAATGTTGGTAACCAGAGTTCCAAATACCAAATAACATACATGGTATCAAAGCTACGATTACAGTCACCATCAATCGCTTCATGTCATTAGCATCTCTAATGTGAGCTCCTTTTGGCTTTGTTACTTCATCAGGCTGAAAAAACAATGTTTCGTGAGCCTCGTAAATAGGAAATAACTTTTCGTACTTCCCTCCTTCTTCAAAAAGAGGTCTTAATTCGTGAACTTTTTTCTCAATAAATTTCTTCATCTCCTTAGCTATTTCTCATTAATTCTATTCCTTGTCTGATCACTGACTGAACCTCAGTTTTAGAAGGATCAATAAACTCACACAATGCGAAATCTTCTTCTGCTACTTCCAGAATACCCAATGCCTCCATATTCTCGTAGTCTTCAGCCATAATAGCTTTTAGAAGATACGTTGGGTAAATGTCCATTGGTAATACTTTTTCGAAAGCTCCAGTTTGAACGAAGTTCCTATGTTCTCCATTGATATTCGTATCAACTACATATTCTGGTTTCTCATCTTTCAATCTATCTAGGAAAGAAAATAAACCTAACGCTCTATGAAAACTTAATCTTTTAGTAGGAACAAATGAACCAAAGAATTTAAGATTATCACCTTCAGGAATCACAGACACCATATTATCGTAATACCCTAAATAACCGTCTTTTTCAATCTTAGTTCCAGTTAAAACATTTCCTGAAATAACCCTTACGTGATCTTCTTTTAAATTATTTTCTAAAAATTGCTTTACACATGCACCTGCATATGTTTTGTAGTATTGAGGTTTAGCAATCTCAGAACCTACTACAGCTATAATTTTAGAAGCATCGTATTTACCTTCTCCAAATAATTTACCTATCTGAATAACGGCATACGGAGAAATTGTCCAAACTAAATCTCCTTTAGCAATAGGAGACACATGGTGAATCTGAACACCTACACATCCTGCTGGATGAACTCCTTTGAACTTATTGATTTCTACTTGCTGAATTTTAGAAAACATAGACGCTAGTTCTTCATCAGCATCTACATTAATATTAACTGAACCAGATGTCAGTTTCTTTAATATTTGTACACCTGTTTTAAAACTCTCATCTTCTCCTTTATAAAGGATAGCTGAATCGGGAGCTAAAGGTGATGTATCAAATGTTGAAATATGAATAGAAGATGGTGTTTCTTCAGGGTTAGCAACTATCGCATACGGACGCTGAATAAAGGAAGACCAAATACCACTCTTCGTAATATTATCGATTATTTCTTCTTTAGATAAAGAATTAAGTTCTGAAGAAGAATGACTTTTAAATGATTCATAAGACATTGACTTGTCTGCCGTGATTCTTATTTCCTCTAATTTTCTTTTATTTCCTCTTTTAATCAAAGCTACTTTACCACTAACAGGAGAAGTATACATCACCTTTTCCATACTCTTATCGTAGTATAGAGGTGTACCTGCTTTCACAGTATCGCCTTCTTTGACTAGTAATTTAGGTTTACTAAATCCTATAAAATCAGTAGGCTTTATTGCTACTGTTTCAGAGATGATTGTATCAACTACAGTATTCTCTGCCTTACCGGCTAAGTTGATATCAAATCCTTTTTTTATTCTAACAGTCTTAGACATAGTTATTAAAGGGAGTTTTACGCTCTATTTAAAAGCTGAACAAATTTATGATAAGAAATAGCAATTAACAATTTCGTTGGTTATTTTTTTTCAAGTCTTATTCTACGCCTCATTTTCACTCATTTTTATTCTTGCTAAACCAACAACTTCAGCAACTTGTTCATGAATTTCTTTATCTGACGTATCAATTACTACTGCATCCTTAGATTGAACTAAAGGGTTATCTTTTCTAGTAGAGTCTATATGATCTCTTTTCTTAAGGTTTTCTAGGATTTCATCAATCCCAAGGACCTTTTCTCTATACAATAATTCTTTCTGACGACGGTGCGCTCTTACATCAATATCGGCAGACATAAAAATTTTAAGCTCTGCATCTGGAAAGATATGAGTTCCTATATCTCTTCCATCCATTACAATCCCCTTACTCTTCCCCATTTGCTGCTGCTGCTCCCCCAGTTTTCTTCTTACCGAAGAAAGTGCCGCTACTTCACTTACTTTTTGAGTAACACGCATGGTTCGTATCTCCTTTTCTACGTTTAAATCATTTAAATACGTATCAGAAGCCTTTGTCTTTTGATTGAATCGAAAACCAATCGTGATTTTTTTCAATGCTGAAGACACAGCGTTTGGATCAGTTATTTTAATGTAATTATCTAAAAAATAAAGGGTAACAGCTCTATACATAGCTCCACTATCTATGTAACTGTATCCGATTTCAGCCGCTACTTTTTTAGCCGTAGTACTTTTACCACAAGCCGAATAACCGTCAATAGCGATAATTATTTTTTTACTCATCGTGCCGAAGATACTATTTTTTCTTTGTTGAGGGGTGTTTTATGGCGCTGGATTAGATATTTCTTTATGCACAGCATCGATTTCGGCTAATACATCATTCGATAACACCACCTTATGAGCACTTACATTCTCTTTTAATTGCTCCATAGAAGTAGCCCCGATGATAGTAGAACCTACAAAAGGTCTATTGTAAACATAGGCTAACGACAACTCTGTACACGTAAGACCTGCATTCTTTGCAATAGCAATGTATTTCTCTGTAGCCTTCATAGCAACCTCATTACTATATCGTGCAAAACGAGGAAATAAATCCAAACGAGAGTTCTTAGGAACACCTCCTTTATGGTACTTGCCTGACAATACGCCAAAACCTAAAGGTGAATAAGCTAGCAAAGGCATATTCTCTCTCAATGATATTTCCGAAAGACCTATTTCATAACTCCTATTTAGTAAACAGTATGGATTTTGAATACTAATAGGTCTAGATAAGCCATGCATCTCAGCCAAATGAATTACCCTCATAGCTCCCCAAGCAGATTCATTAGAAAGTCCCCAATTTCTAATCTTTCCTTCTTTGATCAGGTCACTTAGTTTTTGAATCACTTCTAAGAAATTATCTTCCCATCCATTGTCTGATCGATAGGGATAATCTAACACACCGAAACAGTTCACCTTTCGTTCTGGCCAATGCAATTGATATATATCTAAATAGTCGGTTTGTAAACGATCTAAACTCCCATCTAAGGCAATATCAATTGATTGAGGAGTAAAATCTAAGGTTTCACGAATGTGAGATAAATTAGGGTTGGGACCAGCAATTTTTGATGCAATGATTAATTGATCTCGATCCGAACGTTTTTTTAACCAAGTCCCTATTATTCTTTCTGTAGAACCTACCGTTTCTTTTTTGCTAGGAACAGAATACATTTCAGCCGTATCAATAAAATTAATTCCTTGATCTACGGCGTAGTCTAATTGCTCATGACCTTCTGATTCAGAGTTTTGTTCTCCAAATGTCATAGTTCCAAGACAAACATGACTCACTGATAATGAGGAATTACCTAACTTATTATACTTCACTTGTTTAAGATTATGAGATTTTTAGATTCTAAGACAGAAGACTTTAGACAGTAGAAAAAAATCAAATTTTTTCTACTGTCTACTATCTAGTATCTGATGTCTTATTTAATTTCCCAAATAACAGAGATATTATCAGATAGTTCTATTTCTTTTAAATCCATTTGACTAAACGTTTTGTTAGATGCTCCATCAGCAGATTTCATCATAGCCATTTCTCTTCCTCTGTATTGAGGTTGGTAGTTATTATTCTGCATATCATATCTAATATTCAATACAGTACCTAATTCTACTCCAGCAGCTGAAGCTATAACTTGTGCTTTACGCTTAGCATCTTTCACAGCAAGTTCCAACAACTCATCTTTTACTTCACCTCTTTTACTTTCGGATAGGCTAAATGAGAAATGTAAATTGGCAGACTCATCACTATCAGAAAAAGCAGTTAAAAACTTATCTAACTTCTTTGCATCGTATGGAAAGCTCAGCATTATGTTCTGACTAGCTTTATAGCCTATTTTAGATCTTTTTTTATTGAGAAAATGATAGTCTTCTCGAACATTATAATTATTCGTTTTAATACCCTCTTTTGAAAAGCCTAAACTTTTAATTCGTTTAATAATCTTAGAGGTTTGTTCTTCCATATCTTGAATGGTAAGACCTAACGTCTTTTTCTTTGCAGACACATATAGGCTTACATTTGCTTGGTCTGGTTTAGCTTTCAACTTACTCTGTCCCGAAAGTTCTAGTTTGTTTTTTTGTACTTCTTGCATTTGAGCAATACTTAATGTGACTAGAGAAATAAATACAACAGATAATAACTGTTTCATAGAAATAGATTTTAAAATAATAGCATACGAATTTCGATTATAAAACACGAATCAAATATTATTTAAATTTAATTAAAAAAAAGTTAGTCTTACAACCTAAGGATTGAGTTGTCTCAGTTAAGGTAGTTGGCACACCATATCGACATGAGACACTAAGCCTAAAGGATATTCATCTGAAATAGTTTCAAAATTATGTTTACGAAAAAAAACTTGTAAATACGCTTGGGCGCTAACAACTACATTAGATTTCCAATTCTTTTTAATGTAATCAATAGACAGATTAACCAACTTATCACCTATCCCTTGTCCTCTAAAGGTTGTATCAACAATTATTCTACTGATAGTCGTTTCTTCTCTCTGTACACCAGGTGGACAAATCATACAATATGCTATAATTCTATCATTACTGATCCCCATCACATGGGTTGCTTCTTTGTCTACTCCATTTAAATCAATAGCTGTTGGTGGGGAATCATTTATAATACTCACTTTAGCTCTAAGTTTAAAAAGTGCTAGCATGTCATCCTCTTTTATACCTTCTAGCTTACAGAATTTCCAATCAATTTCTAAGGGTGAGTTTTGTATAGATGTATCCACTAACTAGTCTAACGGTTATATGTTACATTAAGTTACAAAAAAAGCCTGTCATTTTTCAAGACAGGCTTTTTATTATTATAAATAAATTGTGTCGTACTATTGACCAGATTTGATATCTAATAACTCAACGTCAAAAATCAATGTACTATACGGTGCTATTTGCTGCCCCGCTCCTCTAGCTCCATAAGCTAATTCAGAAGGAATAAACAATTTCCACTTAGATCCTTTTGGCATTAACTGTAATGCTTCTACCCAACCTGGTATTACTCCACCAACAGGGAATGTAGCAGGCTCACCTCTATCTACAGAACTATCAAAAACAGTCCCGTCTAATAATGTACCGTGATAGTGTACTGTTACTTGGTCAGTTGCAGTAGGTTTAGGTCCATTCCCAGCCTTAGTAATGATATACTGTAAACCAGAAGCTGTTTCTTGAACACCTTCTTTTACTTTGTTTTCAGCGAAAAATGTCTTCTCAGACTCTATTTTACCACCAAATTGAGCTTTCATTTGCGCTTCTTGCTTTTTCTGAAAATAGGCTTGAATAAACTCTCTTGATTCTGCTTGATTCATCAATTGACTACCTGAGTCTGATGCTTGCTGAATAGCGGTATACAATACATCATTATCAACAATAGAGTCTAATCCCTGAGTAGCAAAACTACTTCCAATATCTAACCCTATAGCATAACTTAATGAATCTTTGGCATTAGCTAATTTTGTTACATTCTTGATTTTCTTGCCTCCACAAGCAATGATTTGCGTTCCTACTATTAGGATAGCAAGTGTGTGTTTGATTTTCATCAGTATTAAAAGTTAAATTAAAAATTAAAGTTAAAGTTAAAGTTTTATCCGTAAAGTTCTTCTCTACGTTTTTTCACATCGTCATCACTCAAATAGTCTTCATACGACATTCTTTTGTCTATTATTCCTTTCGGAGTGATTTCTATAATCCTGTTGGCTACTGTTTGTACAAACTCATGATCATGAGAAGTAAACAATAATGTTCCAGGAAAGTCTTTCATTGCATTGTTCAGAGAAGTGATCGATTCCAAGTCCAAATGGTTGGTTGGCTCATCTAAAACAAGAACATTTGCTTCTTGGAGCATAATTCTAGAAAGCATACACCTTACTTTTTCTCCTCCAGAAAGTACTTTTGACTTCTTTTGTGTTTCTTCTCCTGAAAACAACATTCTACCTAAAAACCCTCTAATGAATGTTTCATCAGCTTCCTCATCGTCAGTATACTGCCATAACCAGTCTACTAAATTCATATTATTATCGAAATACGTAGAGTTATCTAACGGTAAATAGGCTTTTGTAATGGTAATACCCCATTTATATTCTCCATTATCCGCTTTTTCTTCTTCATTTAAAATATCGAAAAGAGAAGATGTAGCCAGACTGTTTTTAGAAAAAACCATTACTTTATCTCCTTTTTCTAAGATAAAATCGATCTTAGAAAACAAGGTTTCTTCTTCGGTAGATTTTGATAAATCTGTTACGCTCAGAATTTGATCTCCTGCTTCTCTACTTTGTTTAAATGAAATACCTGGGTATTTACGGGATGAAGGTTGAATGTCTTCGATATTCAACTTATCGATCATTTTCTTTCTACTCGTCGCCTGTTTTGATTTGGCTACGTTCGCACTAAATCTATCAATGAAATCTTGTAATTCTTTTTTCTTCTCTTCTAATTTCTTATTCTTATCTGATTGCTGCTTTGCTGCTAACTGGCTAGACTCATACCAAAATGTATAGTTACCAGAGTACAGGTTTACTTTAGAAAAATCTATATCTACAATGTGTGTACAGACTGAATCTAAAAAGTGCCTATCGTGAGAAACAACAATTACCGTATTCTGAAAATTAGCTAAGAAATCAACTAGCCATGAAATAGTTTCAATATCTAAATCATTGGTAGGCTCATCCAAAATTAGAATGTCTGGGTTACCGAATAAAGCTTGTGCTAATAATATTCTTACTTTATCCTTCCCACTCAATTCACTCATATTGAGGTAATGAAGTGATTCTTTGATACCTAATCCACTCAGTAGTTCTGCTGCATCACTTTCTGCATTCCAACCATCCATTTCAGCAAATTCAGCTTCTAGTTCGCCTGCACGCTCACCATCTGCTTCAGAGAATTCTTCTTTAGCATAGATTGCATCTTTTTCTTGCATGATTGCCCAAAGCTTATCATGCCCCATAATCACCGTATTCAATACAGTAAATTCATCAAACTTATTATGACTTTGACTCAGGACAGCCATTCTATCACCAGGTGTGAATAGCACTTTACCTGTGGTAGCATCTTGCTCACCAGATAATATTTTTAAAAAAGTAGACTTCCCAGCTCCATTGGCTCCAATGACACCATAACAGTTTTCTTTATTGAACTTAATGTTTACATCCTCAAAAAGTGTTCTTTTCCCGAACCGAAGAGATAAATTATCTACTGTAATCATATTTATATACTACTTTTGTGTCGCAAAGCTAAATAAAATTTGTGACTAAACAAGAATAGCCTTTGGCTGTTATTTGATTAGTTAGTTATTGATTTTAATCTTATTCCTAATGATGACAATAAATGAAATAAAATCTCTCTGTAAAAATGAGAAATTTGATGAAGCACTAGATGCATTAGATGTTCTTTTAGCACACGATGAATTTCAGTTGGATGCACTAGAATTAAGGGCTCAACTCAATAGAAAAGTTAAGAAACTCCCAGAGTCTTTGCATGACTTAGACAAACTAATTAACCTACTCCCATCAAATGCTGAGTTATATGCTGAGCGAGGTGTTACTTATTTTCACCTTAAACAATTAGGTTTGGCTTTACAGGATATGAATACTGCTACAGAGTTAGAACCAGAGAACCCTTATCGTTATTCTAGCAGAGCTTACATAAAAGACGCATCAGGAGATACTGAAGGCGCCAAACAAGATTATGAGAAAGCCATTAAATTAGATCCTGAAGATGAAATAGCTTACAATAACTTGGGATTGCTATTAGAAAAAACCGGAAATAAAAATACTGCCACTAAGAATTTTGAGCAATCTAATAAAATCATCAAAGAGAAATACGGTATCTCAATTGGGACAGATCAGGTTCGTCCTTATTCCTTTCCTGATTTAGAAGAATCTAAACCGACAAAAAAAGATGAATTTGCTACTAAAAATAAGCTTTCATGGCGACAATACTTAGCTACTTTAAAAAGCATTTTCACTTCCAAGGAAGATAGAAAAGCACTATTTAGCTTTATACTAGGAAAAAAATAGGCTTACTCTCCTTGTAAAGTAATTACTAAATTTCTATTCCCTCCACGATCTCGGTGTTCACAAAGATAAACTCCTTGCCAAACACCTAAATTGAATGATCCGTTTGTCACAGGAATACTAACTGACGACCCTAGTAATGATGCTTTTATATGAGCCGGTAAATCATCCGGCCCTTCATAGGTATGAATATAATAAGGAGCATCTTCTGGAATCATTACATTCATATGACTCTCAAAATCAGTACGAACGGTAGGGTCTGCATTTTCATTGATCGTAAGACTAGCTGACGTATGCTGAATAAACACATGAACTAAACCTACTTCAATCTTTTTTAAATCTGATTGTATCTCTTGCTCGATTAAATCTGTAATTAGATGAAAGCCTCTTTTGTAAGACGGAAGTCTAAAGTTGTGTTGATAGAACATAATTACATTTCAAGTTCCAGATTCCAAAATTCAAAAAACATCTAATACCTTTAATCTTAAAGTCTAAAAATCTCATGATCTCATAGTCTAAAACTAGCTAATCACTCCTTCACGTACATCAAAGAACTCTTCTAGTTGTTCTTCGTACATACCTTTGGCTATCAGAATCAGGTAATCTGCTGCTTGTAACTGTACTTCTTCTTCTGGATTTTTGATATGGATTGTTTTCCCTTCTTCATCTTGCCTACTGATACCGATCAATATGGTATTGTATTTCTTTTTAAGGTCGAAAAAGGCTTCTTCAAATGTTCCTTTTGAGTAGGGATGAAAGTCTCTCAAGTAAAACTGTTTGATATCAAAATCATCATCAGACTCTGCATACGACATCAATTCCTCACTAAATCGGGCTACATCTGGTTCAAAAATATAACTAGCCAATAACTTCGATGATATCTCTAACTTGGAAATAGGATACGTTACTCCTGCACTATGAAATGTCTCTCTAAGATTAGGATTGTCTAATGTTACAATATAATTCAGATCAGGATACTCTCCTTTTATAGTCAATACATTTACTAGCTTGTCTGTATCCGTTTTTCCATTTACAAATACTGTCTTCGCATCGTCTAGGTTCGATTTCTTTACGGTATCAAAATTATCATACTCGGTGTAAAGCGTATAAATCTGTTTTTGCTTACCAGAGTAATGCTCATGGATCAATTCAATATCTTGTTTGTCATCAGAAATAATAGCTATCTCATCTCCTACTCCTACTAACTGATCTGCCACTGAACGTGCAAAGCTATCCCAACCTAAAATAACTGTATGCCCATTAAATTTACACCCCTGATATCCCATTTTTCTTTCTTCTTTAATACTACCCATGTAGTTTGTTAATACACTAATTGTTACTGAATAAATAAATAAACTCCCTACAATAAATGCTAACCCAACTAGCTTACCATTAACTGTACTAGGTACAAAATCACCATAACCAACTGAAGTTACTGTAACTATACTGTACCAGAATCCATCCCATAAATTTTTAATCTGAGACGATTCAGATTCTTTTTCAAAATAGACTAATAGCGTTACTAGGAAAAAGAATACTCCCACAATAATAGCCAACGTTCGTATAAAACGAATTAAAACCTTACTCCTCACTAGACCTAATTTATAGTTATTCAGTAAAACAGCTACCAAAATAATTTTTTAATACCAGAAATAAAAACTTATTCACTTTTGATGTCTAGCTTTTTTACTAATCCAGAGATAATTGTAACTTCAAACCAAACAAAGACACTTAACTCAAAAGTATAAATGGAAAAGTACGAACTATGTGTAATAGGTGGTGGACCTGCTGGATATTCTGCAGCAATGAGAGCCATGGATTTCAAAAAGAAAACTATTCTAATAGAAAAAGAAAAAATTGGAGGTGCAGGGCTTTACAATGGTGCTTTTCAATCTAAAGCAATGTGGGAGTTGGCGAAGGATGTAGCGACTACACGCCAAAAAATGGTAAAACTTTCTTCTTTTGATAATTTCCAGTACCGATACAAGGATGTACAGAAAGAGCTTAACTCTGCAGTAAATGAGCGTGCGCACCAACTGGAAAAACATTTAGATTTATTAACTACTGACGATGAGTACAAAGACCTTTTTACGCTATCGTATGGGACAGGTCGTTTTTTATCTAAAAATGAAGTAGAAATCACGGCTACTGATGGTACAAAAAAAGTAATCTGGGCAGAACACATTATTCTAGCAACAGGAAGTAGACCTCGTTATTTACCCAATATCCCTATTGACGAAAAAATAATTGTAACGAGTGATGGTGTGCATAAATGGGACAGATTGCCGGATAGTATGGTGATTTTAGGGGCTGGAGTAATTGGGTGTGAGTACGCTACTATTTTTTCTAATCTAGGTAGAACAAAAGTATTTTTAATAGACAAAGCGCCTCGAATTCTTCCATTCGAAGATGAAGATATTGTGAATGTAATTGAGAGTAATTTGGAAGGAAATGGAGTAACGATACATCGTAATTCAAAATTACTCCGAATGGAAATAGTAAACGGAGAGGTGGAGTATGAACTGGAATATGAAAGTGGCGAAAAGAAGGTTTACCAAGTAGAAAAGGCACTAGTTTCTGTGGGGAGAGTACCTAATACGGAAAATATAGGGATAGAAAAAACGGGAATAGAATTGACAGAAAGAGGACACATAGAAGATGATGACACACAAACTATGATTCCTAATATCTATGCGGTAGGAGACATTACTGCGGATATGTCTTTAGTAAACGTGGGTGAGTTGGAGGGTAGGCATGCTACACGATTGATTTTTAACCCTTCTGGAAAAAAGGTTACTTATGATAACGTTTCCACAATTATGTTTTTAAAACCAGAGGTCGCTGGTGTAGGGTTGAACGAGATAGAAGCGCAAAAGAAAGGCATTTGTTATAAAGTAGTTCGTATTGATTACAGCTCAATCCCTAGGGCTTTAGCAATGGGGGTAAAACAAGGTTTCTTTAAGATATTAGTTACCAACGATGCCGAAATGAAAATACTAGGTATGCGTGCATTGGGAACGCATGCATCTAGTGCCATACAAGCGGTTGCTTTATTAATTCAAATGAATAAAGGGATTGCTGCTTTATCGGATATGATTTACCCTCACCCATCTATTGTAGAGGGAATTAGAGAGTGTGCCCGTTGTTTATTGGGTAAACCGGTATTTAAGCCTCGTTTATTCAAAGAAATAATTACGATGGGTGAGTTTGGAGAGGATGGTAAATACAAGGATTTAAGTCATGAAATAAAAGAAGTCTGTTAGTCGTTCCTAATCCTTCTTCGTAATTTAAGTTAGTAAAAAACTGTTTTTTCCATATCTTTGAGGGCAAAATAAGTTTGAGCAACATTTTTAATCGCACAAAAGAATATGAGTACGCATCCTTGGCATGAGATAAACGTTGGAGATAGAGCTCCAGAATATGTAACTGGAATCATTGAGATACCTAAAAACACAAGAGCAAAATACGAATTGGACAAAGAGTCTGGTATGCTTATTTTAGATAGAGTGATTTACTCTTCTATGTACTACCCTGCTAACTACGGTTTTATTCCTAAAACGTATTGTGATGACAATGACCCGTTAGATATCTTAGTATTATCTCAGATTAACATTACACCTATGTGTTTAGTAAGTGCTAAAGTAATTGGGGTAATGCAAATGATCGATGGAGGAGAGCAAGACGATAAAATTATTGCTGTAGCTGAAAATGACATGAGTGTTTCTCACATCAATGACATTACGGAACTTCCTGAACACTCTTTAAAAGAATTAAGAAACTTTTTTGAAGATTATAAAAAACTAGAAAACAAGGAGGTAAAAGTAGAAGACTTCCAAAACAAAGCAAAAGCACTAGAGATAGTTGCGAAAAGCATTGTTGATTACAAGGAAAAATTTGGTAAGTAGAATTACTTTCCCTTAAACTAAAAAAGCTCAACAGAATTAATTCTGCTGAGCTTTTTTTATGACCATATTCTAATGTTCTTTTTCCTGTATATACCCTCTAGTCAACTGAAGTGCTAATCATTTACCTCCTTAACCTTTTACTAAAATTCAATAATTCGAGCTACTACTATAAAAAACGTTGAGTCCATCAGATTAATAAATGTCTTTTCTATGACCTACCTTTCGAATCTCTACTATTTTTACTTCGTCCTCTACTAGGTAAATGATTCGGTAGTCTCCTACACGAATACGCCATAAATGTTCTTTCTCTCCTTTTAGCTTTTTACTTCCATCTGGACGAGGATTATTAACTAATTCATCTATGGCAGCAGATATTTTTTTACTGACTTTAGTAGGTAACCTAATGATGTCTTTTAAGGCTTTCTTTAAAATAATAAGTTGATACACTACAGTTTCCCTTCCTTCTTCAATATTTCTTTCGCTTCTTCCCAACTAATTACTTCATCACCTTTCCGGCTTTCTGCAACTAATACATCAATAAAATCATACAGGTCTTCTTCGTTGTTTTCGATCATCTTTAAATCAATCACAACAGCAGTCCTCTTATCTTCTGCATCTGTTATGTAACGGATTCCTTTCATATCATTATTCTTTTAATGCCTTCAGTAAATTTAACATTTTCTTAGTACGTTTTAGTTTCATTTCTAAAAAAAAAATGGCTGCACAATATTGCTAATTAGAAGCCAAAAAAAAGTTTGACACTTTATAAATTACACATTAAGAGACAAATGCTTTTTATTCGCTCTATCATCAGATGTTATGGCATAACAAGTTTGAGGATACACATAATTTGTTTCATTTGGACCATGAATCATCACACCTGTCATCACAGCATAATCAAACGGTTCTTTATCGGACACCTCAATTATTCGTTCTAAATCTTCTTTAATGATATCATGAGTAATTTTAGTAATCTCTACTAAATTTGGTTTATCACCATAGGTTAATTTCTCAAATATTTTAGTTTTCAATATGCTTTGTTCAATATCATCCATATCCAACTGAAGTTGAAGTTTACCTCCATTAATTTCAGAAACAATAGCATCTAATGCACCACACGCATGAGATGGTGCAGACCTGCCGTCTCTATAAACAATACCTACTTCTCCTTTAGCACTAATAGCAATATGTGGCATCGCTATAAATGCGTAACGCTCTAATCCATCTATTATTGGAGCATGTGAGGATGCTGCAGCAAACCCTGTTTTCCCTAACGTAAGAGAGCCTGCTAGACTAGAAAAATTAAATACCTCTCCCCACACTTTATCCGTTTCCTCTAACAAAGGCATAGTGATTTCATCTCTACAGGCACTTACACACGCAAATGTATTATCATCGTCAAACCCATATTTAGTGAACAAATCATAGGTTCTAGCCATATACTCTTTCATAGGTAAGCTACCCGGAAAATGAAAATCTAATGCTTCTTTAAATGATGTCATTTGAGTTTTATGTTAAATATTACAAGTTTAGCTAACTAACCACCTACTGTTAACCTTGAGATACAAAGTATGAAAAAATGAATTAGATAAAAAAAGAGATTTCATTAAATAATAATTGAGACTAAGTCTTACACTAACTATTAAGCAATTGTAATCAATACAATTAATCTATCCACAAACTTCTTTGAGAACGTTTTTTTCAGTAAAATTGTAGCCAGATAGAAAAGAAAGAAATGAAGAAAATCGCAGTTTTAACCTCAGGAGGAGACGCCCCTGGAATGAATGCTTGTATTAGAGCAGTTGTTCGTTGTGCTAATCACTATGAACTAGACGTACATGGTGTTTTAAGAGGATATGATGGGCTAATTAATGGGAATTTCATTCCATTAGATGGTAGGTCTGTCAGTAACATTATTCAAAAAGGAGGTACTATCCTTAAGTCCGCTAGAAGTGAAGCTTTTAGAACAAAAGAAGGAAGAAAAAAAGCTTACCAACAATTACAAGACAATGGCATAGAAGGGTTAATTGGAATAGGTGGAGACGGAACATTTACAGGTTTAAAAATATTTAGTGAAGAGTACGACATCCCTACAATTGGTGTACCAGGAACAATAGACAACGACTTATTTGGTACAGATTTCACTATTGGGTACGATACAGGAGTAAATACAGCTCTAGATGCCATTGACAAGATCAGAGACACTGCCGATGCACACGACAGAATCTTTTTTATTGAGGTAATGGGTAGAAATACTGGTCATATTGCTGTGCGTTCTGCTATTGCAGGCGGTGCTGAGATGGCTATCATTCCTGAAAACAGAGTCCCCGCAGAAGGAGTAATTAAACGAATAATAGCAAGCGAAGACGGTGAAGTAAAGTTTTCACATATTATTGTGGTTGCTGAAGGACACACCCCTGGTTATGCTCAAGAATTAGGTGACAAGACCAAACAAGCCTTACCTGACCATGATATCAGAGTGACTATGCTTGGACATATTCAACGAGGAGGAAGTCCTAGTACGTCGGATAGGGTATTAGCTAGTAGACTTGGTGTTGCTGCTGTAGAAGGCTTACTAGCAGATAAAACAAAAGTAATGGTGGGGATTATCAACAAAAAACTACATTATACCTCACTTACTGATGCTATCGAAAAAGAAAAACCTCTAAATGTAGAGCTAGTTCGTTTGGTAGAAATATTAAATGGTCGTATTTTGTAACTAATGAAATCTATTCTTACTCAAAATAGCACAATCGGTACCGTAATAGAACATACTATTGCGGTAGGCGAAGCTTTGTTTTCACTAGGAATAAACCCATTACCACAAGTAGACCTTAGCCCTGAACGGTTCTATTCAAATCAAAACATACAAAAAAACCTAGTTACCAGTAAAGTAGCTTACATTGACTCGTTTAGAACGAATCAGGTTAATCCCTCTACTTCAATACAAGAATTGATTGCTCATTTGGTTGAAGTACATCGCTATTTAATTAAAAATAAACTTCCTTTTATTGTTCACTTAATAGAAGAAACGCCTATTTCTGCTTCTTGGATTAAAGACCTGAAATTAATCTTCCCTTTATTCGTAGAAGATTTTATCCATCATATTTTTGAAGAAGAAGAGACGTTATTTAAATACATTCTTCAATTAAATGAACCTGATACTTCTCTCTTGACCAACCCATATTCTCAGCAGAATATCAGCTCTCATGCATTGGAACATTTACATGAAGATGAATTAAAAGGAGTTAGAGAATTAACCAACAACTTTATTTTACCAACTGATTCAATTAAAGAAAAAATCATTTTATCAGCACTATCCGATTTTGATTCATTTTTAGCACATCACGCTAAAATAGAAGACACCATCCTTTTCCCTAAAGCATTACAATTAGAGAATCAGTTTCTCTCGCTAGTTAAAAAGAATTCTTTTCTTAATTAATGGCGCGAATCATAGCCATAGACTATGGAACTAAGAGAGTCGGTTTAGCCGTTACTGACCCTTTACAATTAATAGCTTCTCCTTTAGATACAATCCATTCGAAAGACATTTTAAATTATTTAACTGCTTATTTCAAACAAGAAGAAGTAGAAGCTATTGTATTAGGTATGCCCACCCGTTTAGATGGTTCCGACACTCATTCGACACAGCATGTTGTTGGTTTTAAACGAAAATTGGAAAAAATATTCCCCAATATCACACTCCACTTAGCTGACGAACGCTATACCTCAAAACTAGCTTTTTCTGCTATGATAGAAGGTGGTCTAAAGAAAAAAGCTCGTCAAAATAAAGAATTAGTAGATAAACTAAGTGCTACGATTATTCTGCAATCCTTTATGAATGCAAAAAAATAGTCCTTTTAAGGTAAAATAAGCCTCCTTTTTTTTAGTACGAATACACTATCTTTATTGTATTGATGGTAAAAGGTATTAAACAACTACAAATCACTAAACTGACTGCTGAAGACTTACTCCACCAAGAGGATAGTTTAGCAGTAGAAGAACCTTTAGAGATAAAGATAGAATTCGGTCCTGATTCCCAAAGAGAAACTCGTAACCTCGCTATTACCATGCGTACACCAGGAGCTGATTTTTTATTAGCTAGTGGTTTTTTGTTTACAGAAGGAATCATTCATTCCTATTCAGAAATTCGAGATATTACCCACTGTGGTGGATTGAAATCAAAACTAAAAGGAACGTCAAATAGTGTAAAAATAAGTTTACAACCTACTGTAGAATTAGATTTCAATAAACTAAGCAGGCATTTTTATACAACCAGTAGTTGTGGAGTATGTGGTAAAGCATCTATTGATCTTTTAGAAACAGCTATAAAATACCCTCCTATTCCTAATCAACCAGTCTTTAACTCTTCAATACTTTATTCACTTCCAGGTATTCTTAGAAACAATCAATCTGTTTTTGAAAATACAGGAGGTATTCATGCAGCTGGTTTGTTTGATTCTAACGGTACGCTAATAGATCTACAAGAAGATGTTGGAAGACATAATGCG
>JBGCEI010000191.1:0-19163 GCA_045106295.1 Cyclobacteriaceae bacterium | reverse complement strand
AATCATTGTATCTGGTGGCGTAATTAGTAGTTCAGAGAAAAACTTATTGGATTAATTGATTCACTAATCTCAATCTGTTGAATTGAGGTTAAATTAGGTACAACTTTTTGTGAATCTAAAGTGGACACCCTCACTTTGAGTCACCATGAAACACTTTTATACTGAGTAAAAGTATTTTTTATGTTTTACTTTTACTCGATTACCTTTCTTATTTAGTAAGTTTTTTGTTAGTTCGTAGCACCAAAAAGCTAGTTCTAATGAAAACCAAACCAATGATACTATTCATAGGATCTTTCCTGTGTTTATCATTTTCTTCGTACGCCACTATTTTCTATCAAGCAGGAGCCAGATCAACTGGGTTAGGAAATATCAACACCACTTTAATAGATGAATTTTCGGTTTTTAATAACCCCGCAGCCTTATCGCAACTTACTGCAACAAGAGTCGGTTTTTTCTCCAACAGAACGTATGCTCTCAGTGAATTATCTACTTATGGGTTGGCTTTAGCTATTCCAAAATCGCATGGAACATTCGGAATTGCTGTTTCTAGATTTGGTTTCTCTTCTTTTAATCAAACGTTAATAGGTCTTGCTTATGGTAAACGACTAAGTAAAACAATTTCAATTGGTTTTAAAATCAACCGAGTAAGTACAAAAATCATAAACTACAATCAAACAAGTAATTGGTTGATCGACCTGGGTCTCTTTACACAGTTAACAGACGGTCTCTCTTGGGGTGTTCACATTTTTAATCCAATGAAACCTCAATTAGGTGAGTTGGAAGAAATGAAGACAGCTGCAATATTCAAGACAGGAATCAGTTATCAAATCATTCAAAGCACACGCCTTTTCGCTGAACTAGAAAAGGGGTCCGAATTAACACCCATTACCAAAGCTGGTTTAGAATACGCTAATCAAGACAACTTCTTTATCCGAATAGGAACAACTATTAGTCCCACTCAATTTTTTATTGGTGCTGGGATAAAAAAAGAACACATACAACTAGATTTTGCAACCGCCTACCACCATACGTTAGGATATACACCTTCCGTTTCTGCTAGTTATGAATTTTAAGTCCATTTTACTTTTTGTGGTCTGGATACAAACAATACTTTTATTTGGACAACTACCAGATGAAGCTATTGAGCGTTTAGTGGAAGAAACAGCGTCTTCTATAGAGTATAATTTAGGTATTGATAAGCTACGTCATTATTCTACGTATCCATTCTCTATTAATACTGCTTCAAAGGAAGATTTGATAGAAAGTTCCTTGTTTTCAAGTAAACAAATAAATGTACTCTTACTTCATAGGAAAAAATACGGCGCATTATTATCCGCAAATGAATTAATAAGCCTACCTTTTTTCAATAAAAGACACATAGCCTTCTTAAGCCCTTTGATTACTACTGAAAAAAGTAAAAACCAAAAAACCATTCACTACCCTTCCAGTCTTTTACTTTACAGAATACGAATAGCTGATACAAAGACAATGAAATTTAGAGGAGATAATACTTCTCAGTTGTTTCGATACAGGTATCAACTGGGTAATAAGGTAAGCACAGGCTTTACCTTAGATAAGGACATAGGGGAGCCTTTAGTCAATCAACTATCTAGCCCACTCGACTTTACTTCTTTTCATATTGGCTTAAAAACCAATTCATTTATTAAAAAGATCAATTTAGGCGATTATAAAGTCCGATTTGGTCAAGGGTTAGCCTACTGGAATGGAATAGGTTTTGGTAAATCAGCCTTAACTACTGAAGTTAAAAAAAGTGACGGTGAGCTTTCTTCTTACACCTCTGCTAATGAGTTTAATTTCTTAAGAGGAGCAGCTATTGAAATGGGTACGTCAAATTTCAGGTACAGCTCGTTTTATTCTTCAAAAAAACGAGATGCTAGCCTTTCTGATGAAGGTGATTATTCATGGATTCAAACAAGTGGTTTACACAGAACAAAAAGTGAATTAGAAAACAAAAACAGGGTCAACGAAGAGGTTATTGGTAACCGAATAACTTTTCAAAACAATCGGTTTAAACTGGGGTTAACCAATACTCATATTTCATACAATCATCATTTAGAGCGAGAAGGAATAGAAAATCAATTCAACTTTAAAGGAAAGAAATTAAGTACTACTAGTTTTGATTTCGACTACATCGGTAAGGAATTAAACATATATGGAGAAGGGGCTATTACAAGTCCAAAGAAACAGGCTTTTATTGTAGGGGTAGACTTTACACCTTCTCCTCTGTTACAATTTTCACAGTCTGTACGAAAATTTTCAGCAGGATATTTCACTCCTTATGTTAATGGGTTTGGAGAACAGTCTTCTACTTCAAACGAGCAAGGAATTTACACCGCTATTTCTGTAGAATTGATACCTAAAATAGTTTTGAATGCATACCATGACATCTATAAATTGCCTTGGGCTAGTTTCACTACCTCCTCCCCTTCTAAGGGAAATGATATCCTAGCTCAATTACATTACACAATCAGCGATCAACTAGCCATGTATGGGCGGTTTAAATACGAAAAAAAAGAGAGAACAACATCTGACTTCGAGAAGGTAAATGAATTGATCTCAACAACCATACAGCGAGCACGCTATCATATCAGTTACACTCCTTTTTGGTATGTACGACTTCAGTCAAGAATAGAGTTATCCCATTGGCAGAAAAAAGATGTGCAAGAAACGGGGTTCTTAATCTACCAAGACATCCAGTATAAATTTCCTTCTTTGAGAACAAAGCAGGTTAGTCACCCTTTAGCCATAACAGGAAGGATAGCTTTTTTCGACACACCTTCTTTTGCTACACGCATTTATGCCTACGAAAACGATGTACTGTATGCTTTCTCGGTTCCTGCTTATTATGGCTCTGGAATTAGAACGATGGTAATGGCAAAATACAGTCTCACAAAATCACTAGCGTTATGGGCTAGATATAGCAATTCTTCATTTAAAAGAGAAAAAACATTAGGTAAACAACAAGATGTTAAATTTCAATTAATTGCCTCTTTTTAACTCGCACAGCGGGATCGAGTTAAAACAAACGATGAAAACGTAAAATTCTAAATTTCAAACATATGAGATCTATTCTTATTATCATTCTACTAATCCATATCAACACGACTAGCTTTGCTGTAGATCGTTTTGATGTCCTTATAAATGAGATCATGTTCGCTCCGTCTGATATTACGCCATTACCTAAAGAAGAATATGTAGAATTGTACAACACAACAACCGACTCTATTGATATCAGTAATTGGAAATTGTATGAAGGTGAAAATGACAAATCTCCTTTCACTATTAAATCAGGAATCATCGCACCAAACGGGTACTTTATTTTAAGTAAAAAAGACTTTTCTACTTATGGAGACAATTATTACCATTCTTCTTTTCCTAGTTTAAATAATAGTGGTGAAGCAATTACTTTATATTCTGATGATGGCAGGCGCATTCACCATATAAAATTCTCTCCTGATTTTTATAATGATGAAGTAAGAGATAATGGAGGGTGGTCAGTTGAATTAATTGACCACTCTAACCCTTGTGGGAGAAGCTCTAATTGGATGGCTTCTCAGCATAATATTGGTGGAACGCCAGGAAAAGAAAACTCTGTAATTGATAATAATCCAGACATAGTACCTCCACAAGTTGAGGCTATTTACCCAATCGATTCATCGAGTGTGTATATTCGTTTTAATGAAGAAATAGATAGTAGTACACTAGCCAACAATTCTTATTATTCTCTAGCAAGCTCCTCCATCCAAGTACTATCTAATTCATACGATGAGATAACACTACAACTTGATACTCCTTTAATTATTGACAGCATGTATCAATTAACGGTTACTACTAGTGATTGTCAATTGAATGAAGTAAATCTTACAAAACCTCTTGCCTTACCTCATTACCCAACACAAACGAGCGCTTTAAAAATAAATGAATTATTGTATGATCCATATGCTGGGGGTACTCGCTTTTTAGAATTTATTTCTACTGATTATAAAGTATATGACCTAGGTAATTTATTGATCGCAGAAGTAGATGAAAACGGAGCTCTTACTTCTACTCCTCTTTCTCTTTCGGACGAATCAAAATTACTTTTCCCAAATCAGCATTATGTCTTAACAGAGAACACAGAAAATATTTCATCTACTTATACGGTTGCGCACCATGAACTATTGATAGAAATTAAGAACTTTCCAGCATTAGATAATACTGAAAATGGCATTGCGTTATTAAACGACAGTTTAATAATAATTGACTTCTTGTATTACCACAAAGACTTTCATTATGATGGATATTCAAGTTCAGAAACAGAGGGTATTTCACTAGAACGAATAAAGACTAACATGCCAACTAATGAGCCTAGTAATTGGTTTTCTGCCGCTGAATCTGTAGGTTTTGCTACACCTACCAATACCAACTCTCAACATATTAGAACAGAGGCTTTCGTTACTGAAAATTTTAAACCAATGCAAGCTGTCTTTTCCCCCGATAATGATGGAATCGATGATTTAGCTATTTTCCCATATTCTTTTTCTAAAGGTGGATCAACTATTTCGTTTTCAGTTTTAACACTCACAGGTCAAGAAATAAAAGAAATCGCTAATAATGAATCTGCCGCTACTCAAGGCTTTTATTCTTGGGACGGCACAAAAGAAGACGGAAGTAGGGTAAACATAGGTATTTATATTGCTTTAATATCTGTTTTCTCTTCTTCAGGAGAAACAGAGAGTTACAAATACCCAATAGTTGTTGGTGGGAAGTTGTAGTTTAAACTCTAGAAGTAAAAGCCACTCACATAAAACCATAACAGGCTTTAAAAATACTATACCGTATGTGCTGTTTGGTCAATACTCACCATCCAGCCTAACTCATCTTCCACTTCACCAAATTTCATACCTGTGAGGTAAGCCTGCAATTTATTAGAGATACTTCGTTCTTCTTTTGAAGGCAATGTGATTTCAGTTCCTTTATAAGTAAGCGAATCAATATGAGTGATTGTAGCAGCCGTTCCTGTACCAAAAGCATCTTTCAAAAGTCCTTTTTTACTAGCTTCTATTAACTCATCAATACTGATTTTTCTTTCTTCAATAGGGATATTCCAGTGCTTACACAGTTCTATGATACTTTTCCTAGTAATCCCTCCTAATAAAGAAGAATTCAGCTCAGGCGTAACGATAGTATCACCAATCTGAAACATCACATTCATTGTCCCTATTTCTTCTACATACTTATGTTCTTTTGCATCTGTCCATAAAATCTGGTCATACCCTTTTTCTAAAGCCTGTTTCGCTGGCAATAAAGACGCCGCATAGTTTCCACCTGTCTTGGTTGCTCCTGTGCCTCCTTCAGTAGCACGTACATAGGTATCTTCCACCAATACTTTTACATTTCCATCGTAATAACTACCTGCTGGAGAAGTAAGGATAATGAATTTATATTCTTCTGATGGTCTTACTCCTAAAAACTCATCTGTAGCAAACATAAATGGTCTTACATACAATGAATCTCCTTTTTCTGATGGAATCCAGCCTTTATCTAAATTAATTAATGTTTTTACTGCATCCACAAAAATATCCTCTGGAAAAGAAGGTATACAAATACGCTCTGCAGAAAGATTTAATCTGGCAGCATGTTGGTCAGGTCGATATACTTTTGCTTCCCCATTAGGATACTTAAATGCTTTAAGCCCTTCAAAAATAGTTTGAGAATAGTGCAGCGTTGCTAAGGATGGAGAGACAGAGATATTACCAAAAGGAACAATCTCGCCTTCTTGCCATTTGCCATTTTTGTATTCTGCGACAAACATATGATCAGAAAAGACTCTACCAAAGCCTAAGTTCTTAAAGTCAACATCTTTAAGCCTTGAGGAAGAGGTCTTTGTTATCTTAATCTTGTTCTGCATCATTGAAAAAATTATTGGTATCACGAATCTATTAAAATTAACTCACTAAAACAGCCTTAAAAGGTTGAAAAATAGGCTACTAGCTTAATTTTTTATTATTTTTATGCCTATCCTTATCTCTCAGCGTTTTTTTATTCATATTTTCCTGAATAGCTTTCGTAAGGTCTATTCCTGTTTGATTAGCTAAACAAACTAATACAAATAAAATATCGGCCATTTCATCAGCCATATTAACCGCCTTATCAGACTCTTTGAATGACTGATCCCCGTATTTTCTTGCAATTACTCTCGCTAATTCGCCAACCTCCTCGGTTAACATAGCCATATTAGTTAACTCGCTAAAATAACGTACCCCTACAGTTTTAATCCACTGATCTATCTCTTCTTGTAATGAATCTATTGTCATCTTTTAAGTCTCTTATGTTAGAAAACAGGTTTATGATAATTATGTTCAGCCGACAGAGTTTTACCAAATTTATTATTTATAATCAGTGATTCCATAAAAACACTAGTAGAAAGCTAGATGTTTTTTAACTTTGTATAAAAATTAAACTCTACATGCAGAAAAAGAAGGTAGGTCTCCCTAAGGGAACTAGAGATTTCGGTCCTTTAGAAATGAGGAAAAGAAATCATATTCTTGAGATCATAAAGAATACTTATAAAAAGTATGGTTTCGATCAAATAGAAACTCCTTCTATGGAAAACCTTGATGTACTTACAGGTAAGTATGGAGATGAAGGGGATCAATTACTGTATAAAATCTTAGACTCTGGAAATTTCCTTTCAAACGTAAATCAAGAAGACATTAAGGACGGTTACAAACCTCTTACTTCTAAAATAGCTTCCAAAGGGTTACGGTATGACCTCACTGTTCCTTTTGCACGTTATGTAGCGAACAACATCAATGAATTAGCACTCCCTTTCAAGCGTTTTCAAGTACAGCCAGTTTGGCGTGCAGACAGACCTCAAAAAGGAAGGTACAGAGAGTTTTATCAGTGTGATGCTGACATTGTTGGGTCAGATTCTTTAATTTATGAGGCTGAAATCATCTTGATTATTAAAGATGTACTGAGCCAATTAAAAATCAATGACTACTCGATTAAACTAAATAACAGAAAAATACTCTCTTCTTTTGCTGCTGCTATAAAAGTAACAGACAAAGAAACGGACCTTTTTGTTGCCATTGATAAGTTAGATAAAATTGGCATTGACAAAGTAGTTGAAGAACTAGAGGTAAAAAGATTCACAAAAGAACAGCAGCTAGCTGTAAAAGAGCTGTTAAGTAAAAAAGGAAACACTAGCGACCTATTAGACTACATTGAAAAATACTTCACTGCTCAATCAGCCAGTTTAGAAGGAGTAGAAGAACTAAAAGAGTTATTCTCTTTATTAAAAACGTATGATTACACCGACTCAAACTTGGAATTAGATTTCACTTTAGCTAGAGGATTATCTTATTACACAGGAACTATTTTAGAAATAAAAGTAAACAATGCGTCAATTGGTAGCATCAGTGGAGGAGGTAGGTACGATAACCTAACAGAGAGAATGGGCGTAGACAACGTATCAGGAATAGGCTTTTCGTTCGGTATAGATCGTATTTATGATGTAATGACTGAGTTAAATTTATTTGCTAATTTTGAGTCCACAAATACTAAAATACTCATTACTCATTTCGATAAAGAAAGTCTGACCTACGGGTGCAAAATAGCTCAGACATGCAGAGAGAATAATATTGCATGTGAGATATACCCTGATATCGTAAAAATCAAAAAACAATTCCAGTATGCTAATAAAAAAGGAATTCCTTACGTAATAACAATAGGTTCAGATGAAATGGCTAGTGGAGAACTAACATTAAAAAACATGTTGTCTGGCGAACAAAAAAAAGGCACTCTCACTCAATTAATAGAAGAATACAAAAAAGACTAACTATGTTTGATTTAAACAACCTAATGGGTAAGATGAAAGATGTGCAAGAAAAAATGAAAGTTGCACAAGAAAACTTAGGCTCAATTACCCAAGAAGCAGAATCTGGTGCTGGAATGGTAAAAGCAACTGTAAATGGTAAAAAACAAGTTGTTAGTATTTCTATTGCTCCAGAATTGATGAATGAAAAAGATAAAAAAGTCGTAGAAGATCTAGTGGTTGCTGCGGTAAATAAAGCCTTAGAAGACATAGAGCCTAGCGTGCAAGAAGAAATGCAAAAAGCAACTGACGGCGTAGTGCCTCCTAATATCCCTGGCTTCGATTTAGGGTCACTTTTCAATAAGTAATATGTATCAAGACCTAGCTATCATTTTGCTAAACTGGAATGGTAAAAAGCTATTACATCAATTTTTACCTTCGGTCATACTACACAGTGAAGATGCACAAATCCATGTAATAGATAACGGGTCTACTGACGATTCAGTCAGTTTTTTACAGAAAGAATTTCCTTCTGTAAATGTTATTCCATTAAATAAGAATTATGGCTTTTGCCAAGGTTACAATAAAGGAGTTAAACAAATAAATAATACATACTACGTCTTATTAAATACAGACGTTGAAGTAACTAAGAATTGGTTACAAAGTCCTCTGTCTATTTTAAAAGGCGATCAGTCAGTAGGAATTTGTCAACCAAAAATAAAATCTTGGCACGATAAGTCTCTTTTTGAATATGCTGGTGCCGCAGGTGGATACATAGACTCTCTGGGTTACCCATTCTGTAGAGGAAGAATTTTTGAAAGCCTAGAAAAAGACACGGGACAGTACGATGATATGGTAGAAGTATTCTGGGCATCAGGAGCTTGCTTATTCATAAAATCAGAATTATTTCATGACATAAAAGGGTTTGATAGTGGCTTCTTTGCACACATGGAAGAAATAGACCTTTGTTGGAGAATAAAAAACAAAGGGTATAAAATCATTTATACTGGTCTCTCTGAAGTTTTTCACGTAGGTGGTGCTACATTAATGAAAAGTAATCCTAAAAAAACATATCTCAATTTTCGTAATAGTATGTTGTATTTGGTCAAAAACCTTCCTGCACGACAATTTTTACCTAAAATCATTCTACGTCTTTTACTTGATGGAATTGCAGGAGTTTATTTTGCTTGCAAAGGAGAATTCTCGCATACCTTTGCAGTTGTAAAGGCACACGCCTCATTTTATGTTAAATGTTGGAAGTACTACAAAAAAGATGGGAAAGGAACATTTAATTTTGATCCAAAGTACAGTGGAAGTATTGTACTAGATCATTTTGCTAAAGGGAAAAAACAACATAAAGAGCTAAAGAACTTAAAGATCCCAAACTATACTCCTCCTTCTTAAGTGTTGTCTCATCTTCATGATGAAAGCAAGTGCTAAATAAACAACAACAGGAGAACCATACGTTACAAAAGAAACGTAGATAAAGAAAATACGAATGGCACTACTAGACAAACCAATCTTTTGTCCAAGCCTTGTACAGACACCAAAGACGTTAAATTCCCAATATTGTTGTAGTTTCTTCACCATAACCATTGATTTATTAGTATAAATTTAATGAATTAAACAAACATTTTTTTGTTTAATCTACTTAATAACAATATTTTTATAAAAAATTCTCACATACAAGACATGAATCGCTTACTCTCTATCAACAAAATCGCTTTACTAGCTACTGTATTATTCCTTTCTAGTTGTTCACTCAACAAAATGATCGAACTAGCTAAAAAACAAAAATTAACGGTTACCCCTAATCCATTAGAACTTCATGGTGACTCTGTGAAATTTAAAATGACAGCAGACCTACCTATCGAAATGTTAAAAAAAGGAACTACATACACTGTTAAAACAATATATAAGTACGGTAACGAACAATATGAATTAGAAGATATTAACTTCGACTCTGATGATTATGTAGGTAAAACCAAAGGCGCTAAACTAGAAAAAAACTTTAGTTTTTTGTATGAAGAAGCTATGAAAAGCGGAACCCTCAACATTATAGGTGTCGCATCAAAAAAAGGAACTGACAAAGTAAAAGAAACGCCTGAAATGCAAGTTGCAACAGGAATCATAACAACTCCTAGATTGGCAAAAAGTGCCTATAAAATTGCTTATGCTGACGCAGGTAGAACAAATAAAGAAGAATTAGAACCCTTAAATGTTCCTTTTTACTTCTTACAAGGAAGTGCTGTATTAAGACCTACTGAAATTAAAGGAAATAACGGGATTGTATTAGATCAATTCATCGCTTCTAAATTTGCTACCAAACGAGTAAGCATAACAGGTTCTCACTCTCCTGAAGGAACAGAATCAATCAACTCTAAACTTTCTGAAGACAGAGCAAAGGCAATAGAAAGTTTTTACTTCACTAGAATGAAACAGTATGATTATAAAAACTTAGCCGACTCTATTCAATTTGTAACAAAAGCAAAATTCCAAGATTGGAATACAATGCTAAGTGCTGTTGCTTCAGATAGTGAATTAACTCAAGAACAAAAGAATCAAATATCTTCCGTAGTAAATGGATCTGGAAATTTTGAAGAAAAAGAACAAGCATTAAAGACATTAGATTCTTATTCTTATCTATTCAAAAAGATCTACCCTACTCTTCGTAGTTCAGAAACTGAGATTATGAAGATCAGAGATAAAAAATCAGATGCTGAAATTGCTTTACTAGCAAAGCAAATAATAGACGGTCAAGCTGCTGCCAGTTCATTACAAGAAGACGAACTCCTCTACGCTGCACAACAGACACCTATCTTAGAAGAAAAAGAAAAATTATACAAAGCGCAGTCAAAAGCGAGTAATAGCTGGAAATCTCACAATAACTTAGCTGCTACCTATTTACAAATGGCTGAAAAAGCGATTAGTAAGGAACAAAAAACAGCTTTTCTAAACTTGGCTGACACTCATTCAGGCTTAGCTCTAAAAGAAACATCCAATGGTATTATTCTTAATAATGCTGGAGTAGTTGCTTTATTAAAAGGAGATAAGTCAAAGGCACGTTCTTTGTTTACTAAAGCCAAATCATCTGCATCTGGTGAAACACTAGAAAACGTTAAACTAGGTTTAGGTTCTCTTCAAATTCTTGACGGAAACTATTCTTCAGCTGTTTCTAATTTAAATGGTGTTTCAAGCAGTTCTTCAAAAGAAGGATTTTACAATGCTGCACTAGCAAACATTCTGAGCAGAAACTATGATACTGCCAAAAGTAAAATATCTAAATACATAGAAACATACCCTAAGGAAAAAGGGGAAGGACTTTATTTGATGAGTATTGTCCATGCAAGAATGAAAAACCATAAAGACATCTCTAGTACATTGAATGAAGCAATACGCATTAATGCTAAATTCAAAGACATGTCAATCAAAGATGAAGAGTTTAGAGACTATGTTGAAAAAGAGTAGCTTAACCTACTTTATAAATCTCTAATAAAAAAAGGGTTGTTTTTTAGTGTAAAAACAACCCTTTTTATTTTCCTTAAATCCTAGCTTTCTTCTTTCTAATTCAATTAGAAAAAGTGTACCTTAGTTTATCCAAAGATAAAAAAACATGGCTGAAAGGGTACTAGCAATTAAAAACATAGAAGAACACAGAATCCAAATCAAAGAAAAAGGAATTTCTTTTAAAGAAATAAATCGTCAATTAGACTGCTTCAAAAAAGGATTCTCTAAAGTAAAGTTACTGGCTGCAGCAGAAATCGGAAATGGCGTTCTCCAATTCGATGAAAAAGAAATAGAAAACCACATTAAACATTACGAAAAGCTTTCTAATAAATACCGCATAACGAAATTTATTCCAGCATCTGGAGCAGCTACCAGAATGTTAAAATTTTTATTTACTTACATAAAAGAAGCAAAAAAAGGAAAAGAATTAGAAACCTTCAAATCATCGTTACCAACCTTCCCTTTTTATCAAAAAGTAATCACCTATTGTGAAAAGGAAGTCATAGACCTATCGAAAGAATTAGCTGAAAATGATCTAAAAAAAATCATCCATTTTGTAATCGGTAAAGACGGTTTAAATTATCAATCTCTACCGAAAGGAATGATTGATTTTCATCAATACGAAGAATACAACAGAACGCCATTCGAAGAACACTTGGTCGAAGGTGCTTTGTATGCTCAAGCAACAGACCACTCTGTAAACATCCACTTTACAGTAGCACCAGAGCACAAAGAAAAAATCAAAACACACATAGATAGCATAGTAGGTATCTATGAAAAGAAATACAATGTTTCTTACACCATCGATTATTCCGTTCAAAATACTTCTACTGATACGCTAGCCGTAGACCTTAATAATGAACCTTTTTTACTGGACGACGGGAGCCTCTTTTTTAGACCAGGAGGCCATGGCGCTTTAATTGACAACCTAAATAATATCTCATCAGATATTGTTTTCATCAAAAACATAGACAATGTAGTTCATGACAGATTAAAAGAACCTACCATCAAATATAAAAAAGCATTAGCAGGTTTATTGATGGAAATAAAATCTACCATCCATCATTACCTAACCAAAATAGATAATGATACCATTACGGATGCTGAATTAAAAGAAGCATTAGCATTCACACAATCCATAGCTATAGACACCAAAGGAACAGATAAAGAACGTATTTTCAATGAATTGAATCGCCCTGTTAGAGTCTGTGGAATGGTTAAAAATCAAGGAGAGCCTGGAGGAGGACCTTTTTGGGTGAATGATAGCAAAAACCATAAGAGTCTTCAAATCATTGAAAAATCTCAAATTGACCTATCCGACACTAAACAACAAGAAATATTAGATCACTCCACTCATTTTAACCCAGTTGATTTAGTATGTAGCATCACTAATTACAAGAAAGAAGCATTTAATTTATTAGACTACGTAGACGAAGATACAGGTTTTATTTCAGAAAAGTCTATGGATGGAAAAGACTTAAAAGCACTAGAACGCCCAGGGCTTTGGAATGGAGCAATGGCAAAATGGATTACTGTTTTTGTAGAAATACCTTTGATTACATTCAATCCAGTAAAAACAATTAATGACTTACTGAGAGACGCTCATCAAGCAAGCTAAACGAATAAAATCCCCCTGAAAAGGTCTGATTTCATAAGAAATCAGACCTTTTTTTATACCCTAAAACTAAAAATACCTTACTATTTCACATCAAAGAGTGGAGTAAAGAGCTCATTTTTTAAATAAAAGTGTTGATAAGTAGGTTAAAAATGATAATTTTTCCACAAAAGTGTCATGAAATGGTAAAAAGTGGGAGGTTTTGGTTTTTATTTTTATTTTTGTAAAGGATAAAAACAGTAAGGGAGAATAATGTCTTATTTCTCAGGAGAATATGAATGTAAAGTAGATGCGAAAGGAAGGATGGTTTTTCCTTCTAAGTTCAAGTCTCGCCTGCCAGAATCATCCGCTAACGAAATAGTAGTTAGTAGAGGGTTTGAGAAATGCCTTGTGATCTATCCTATCGTAGAATGGAAGAAGATTTACTCCAAGGTAATTGGACTAAATGAATTCAACGAAGAATACAGAAACTTCCAACGAAACTTTTTTAGAGGAAACACAGAAATAGAGTTAGACACCAACGGTCGTTTATTGTTACCTAAAAGAATGCTTCTTTATTCTAACATAGAAAAAGAAATGGTTGCCGTAGGAATCGGTAACAGAATAGAGCTCTGGAATCCAGAGATCTACGAAGAATATTTAGTAAAAGATCAACAAGAATTTTCACAACTAGCTCAGAAGTTCCTCAGCGATGAATAACGAAGCCCTTAAATACCATACTCCGGTGATGCTCAACGAGTGTATGGAAGGCTTGGCTTTAAATCGTAAAGGTACTTATGTAGATGTTACGTTTGGTGGCGGTGGCCATTCCAAAGAAATATTGAATCAATTAAACGAGGAAAGTAGATTGATTGGCTTCGATCAAGATACTGATGCAGCAAAAGAAGCTTCATTGATTACCTCACCTGATTTCACATTCGTAAAAGCGAATTTCAGCCATTTAAAACGGTATTTACGTTTTCACAATGCCCCTAAAATAGATGGGCTGTTAGCTGATTTAGGGATCTCTTCTCATCAAATCAATAAAGCAGAAAGAGGGTTTTCATTCCGCTTCTCTGCTGATTTAGATATGAGAATGAATCAAGAGACGGAAATCTCCGCTCATGAAATCATCAATACATACGAAGTACGAGAATTAACTGCTGTATTTAGAGAATACGGAGAGTTGAAAAATGCTTTTCAACTAGCTCATGCAATAGATAGAGCTAGAAAAATAGAAGAGATAGAAACTACGGATCGATTTACAGAAATTATTACTCCTTTTGCGAAAAGGGGAAAAGAAAACAGGTTCTATGCCCAAGTATTTCAAGCCATTCGGATTGAAGTAAACAAGGAAATGGAAGTACTAAAAGAGCTTTTACTCCAATCGGCGGAGATGCTAAACAAAGGCGGAAGGTTGGTTGTGATGACCTACCATTCATTAGAAGATAGGTTAGTTAAAAACTTCATTAATAAAGGTGTTTTCAGTGGAGAAGCTGAAAAAGACTTGTACGGAAATGTAAATAAACCATTCAAAGCCATTAATAGAAAACCAATAACAGCCACAGAAAAAGAATTAGAAACAAACAACAGAGCTAGAAGTGCAAAATTGCGAATAGCTGAACGTGTATAAGTGAGTAACGAATTAAAACATATCGACAGCAAAGAAGGGAAAAGCATCTTTGCTAGAGTAGAAAACACACTCAGCAAAGGTGGTTTGTTCGATGATGGGGTACCTACCAAGTACTTTCCACACATCTTCTTCTTCCTATTTCTTGGTGTTTTCTACATCGGCTACACCCACTATGCAAACAAAGTGGCTAGAAGAACAAATAAATTAAAAAAAGAAGTCGAGGACTTACGTGCAGACTACACTACTATGAAGGCAAATTATATGTACGAAAGTAAATTGTCTGAAGTAGCCAAAAAAGTAACGAGCTATGGGCTGAGCGAATCCAATAAGTCACCCATAAAAATCAAAGTGCCAGCAGATGAATATTAGAAAAGCCATCATATTGCGTATCCGAATAGCCTTCTTACTGATGGTGATGATCGCTATTTTGATTACTGTAAAATTAAGTGCCATTCAACTGTCGTCAGGAAGCAAATGGAAATCTATTGCCAATCAACAATACAATAGGTACCGACCAATTAAAGCTACAAGAGGAAATATCTATTCTGACAACGGAAGTTTATTAGCTACTTCCCTCCCATTTTACAAAGTGGCATTCGATCCTAGTATTTCTAACTCTACCAAGAAAAGACAAGAGATTTTCAAAGAAGGAGCAGACTCTTTATGTCTTTTACTTTCTAAATTCTTTGGAGACAAAGCAGCATGGGAATACAGAAATGCCATAGAAAGAGGCAGAAAAAAGAACAGAAGATACCTTGTCTTAAACAGTAAAAAAATCAACTACCATGAAAAGAAGCAACTAGAAACATGGCCTATTTTCAGAGCAGGTAAAATAAATGGAGGGGTTATTTTCGAAAAAGTAGATCGTAGATTCATCCCTTTTGGTGGTCTAGCTAGCCGTACCATTGGATTCATAAACGAAGACAATAAAGGTGCTGGCTTAGAATACAGTTTCAATAAATACCTAGCAGGGAAAGACGGTGCTGCCGTATTTACGAAAGTAGGTGGCAACATTTGGAAACCTATTCACGATCAGGCAGAAGTAAAGCCTATACAAGGAAACGACATCATTACTACCATAGATGTAAACCTTCAAGATGTAGCCAATCATTATTTGAAAAAAGGATTAAAAAAGCACAATGCAAACTATGGCTGCATGGTATTGATGGAAGTAGCCACTGGACAGATTAAAGCGATGGCAAACCTCAGTTGGGCAGGTGAGCCCAGAGGATACATTGAGCGCTACAATCATGCTGTTGGCACAGGAGTAGAACCAGGGTCAACCTTCAAACTTGCTTCTATGCTTGCTTTATTAGAAGAGAAAAACCTGCCTTTAGATATGCCTATCCAAACAGGAAATGGGAAACTAAAGTATTACAACACCACCATGACCGACTCTAAACCAGAAGGGTATGGAAAGATTACGTTACAAGAGGTATTTGAAAAATCATCTAACGTAGGCACATCCAAACTAATCAATAGTTACTTTGGAAAAAGCCTAAAAGATCAGCAACGATTTGTAAACTACCTCAAAGATTTTGGTTTAAGCGAGCCTCTTTATTTCCAAATTAATGGAGAAGCAAAACCCAACATAAAAGAGCCTAATTCCAACTCATGGAGTGGAATCTCTCTTCCATGGATGTCAATTGGTTATGAAGTACAGTTATCACCTTTACAAATCCTTACTTTCTACAATACCATTGCTAATAATGGTAAAATGATGCGTCCTTACGTAGTAAAATCAGTGATTGATGCAGACAGAGTCGAAAAGGAATTCCAACCATCAGTTATTAGAGAACGTATCTGCTCAAAAGAAACTTTGCAAAAAGCACATAAAATGTTGGAAGGTGTAGTATTACGTGGTACAGCTCAAAATATTCAATCACCCAACTACAAAATAGCTGGTAAAACAGGTACCGCTCAGAAAATACAAGAAGGAAAATATACAAAGAAATACTACTCTTCTTTTGCTGGGTATTTCCCTGCTGACCATCCAAAGTACAGCTGCATCGTAGTCATTGACAACCCTAGAGGTTTTGAAAAATACGGTGGTCAAGTGGCCGCTCCTATTTTTAGAGAAGTCGCCGACATCCTCTATTCAAGAGATATGGATTTACACAAAAAATACATTGACACAACCAATGGAAACAAAGGTATTTACCCAGTAGTACAAGCAGGGAACTACGAAGACCTATCTTTTTTATGCAATACACTAAATGTACCAAATAAAGAATACGAAGTAAAAAATGAATGGGTAAGAGCTAAACGAAACGATGCCATCCAATCCATAGAATGGAAAAAGAATTCATTAAAAAAAGAGTTAGTACCAAACGTAACTGGAATGACATTAAAAGACGCCTTGTACATCTTAGAAAACAAAGGCTTAAAAGTCAATTTCAAAGGAATAGGTAGAGTAAAAGAACAATCGTTGATAGCCGGTTCGAAATTAGCCGTAGGCGACAGAATAGAATTGATATTAAGTTAGTGCATACATTAGCCACCATAGCGAAAAACATCACATTCAGAGAAAAAGTTAATTTTTCTTCTGATTTAGCTATTACTAATGTCGCGTCAGACTCAAGGCAAGTAACTAATAATACGCTTTTTGTAGCTGTAAAAGGCACACAAGTAGATGGACATGCCTACATAGAGCAAGCCATAGAAAAAGGAGCATCCGCTATTGTAGTAGAAGAAATGCCTACTAATTTGGTAGACAACGTATGTTATTTGCTAAGTGACAATTCAAAAGAAGTATTAGGATTAGCTGCAGCTAATTTCCACGAAAATCCATCTCGTAAGCTACAAATTGTAGGCATTACAGGCACCAATGGAAAAACAACCTGTGCTACTTTACTACATAATTTATTTACCAATCTAGGTTACAGTTGTGGTTTATTATCTACGGTTGAAAATAGAATTGGAGAAGAAATCGTACCATCTACACATACTACACCAGATGCTCTGAATCTACAAAAACTATTGAAAAAAATGGTAGATACTTCTTGCACCCATTGTTTCATGGAAGTAAGTTCTCATGCACTCGACCAATACCGAGTAGCAGGAATTGAATTCACAGGTGCTGTATTCACTAATATTTCACACGACCACTTAGATTACCATCATACATTTGATGAGTACATAAAAGCCAAGAAAACATTATTTGATTTTTTACCAAAATCAGCTTTTGCATTGGTGAATCAAGACGATAAACGTGGAGCGGTAATGCTTCAAAACACAGCGGCTAACAAACAAAAATTTGCTATTAAATCAATGGCGAATTTTAAAGGAAAGATCATAGAGAATTCTCTAATGGGACTTTTACTAGAGATAAACGGAACAGAGGCCTGGTTCAAATTGACAGGAACGTTCAATGCCTATAACATTCTCTCTATTTACGGAGTGGGGATTTTATTAGGAGAAGAAAGCATCGATCTATTATCTACTCTTTCTGCCATGGAACCTGTAAACGGTAGATTTGAGAAATTAGTAAACAGCAACGGATTAACTGCTATTGTAGATTATGCTCATACACCAGATGCGTTAAAAAATGTATTGGAAACCGTAAAGCAAATTAATGAAGAAAATGGACTCATTATCACAGTAGTAGGTTGTGGAGGAGACAGAGACAACGACAAACGACCTATGATGGCTCAAATAGCAGCAAGCTACAGCGATCAGGTAATCATTACTTCTGACAACCCAAGAAATGAAGAACCAAAAGAGATCATTACTCAAATGAAAGCAGGTTTAGGACCACAAGAATTGAGGAAAACATTAACGATAGAAGATAGAGAAGAAGCTATTCGAACGGCATGTCAGATAGCAAATAACACAGATATTATTCTAGTTGCTGGAAAAGGACACGAACAATACCAAGAAATAAAAGGTGTAAAACATCCTTTTGATGATAAAAAAGTACTTAAAGAAATGCTAGAAATCAATTAAATATGCTGTATTATTTATTTACATATCTAGATGAAAAATTTGACTTTGTAGGAGCTGGTGTATTCCAATACATCACATTTCGTTCAGGTTTAGCGTTAATCCTATCCTTAGTTATTTCTATGGTATTTGGGAAATACTTCATCAAATATTTAGCTAAAAAACAGATTGGGGAAAGCGTTCGTGACTTAGGCTTAGATGGCCAAAAAGAAAAGCAAGGAACACCTACTATGGGAGGATTAATTATTATTCTCTGTATTATTGTTCCCACTCTCCTACTCACCAAGTTAAATAACGTATACATCCTACTATTGCTGATTACAACTATATGGACAGGAGCATTAGGTTTCTTAGATGATTACATCAAAGTAATAAAAAAGAATAAAGAAGGCCTTTCTGGAAAGTTAAAAATAGTTGGCCAAGTAGGCTTGGGTTTAATAGTAGGTATCACTCTGTACTTTAATAACAATGTAACTGTACGTCAGTATCAACATGAAAACTTACAACAAAATGCACCTATTGTTTCTCACGAAGCAGAAAGAGGCGATATTACAAACACACCTCATAATGATGTAAAGTCTACGATTACCACTATTCCTTTCTTTAAGAATAATGAATTAAACTACAATTCACTACTCCCTTTCTTACCAAAAGAATACACATGGGTA
>JBGCEI010000190.1:0-3161 GCA_045106295.1 Cyclobacteriaceae bacterium | reverse complement strand
AGTTACCCGACAGGTGCTTATATATTTGGTGGTGATTACCCAACTGAATTTTTCCAAAAGTTCTTTTTAGAACTAAAAACGTTTAAGCCAAAATACACAGACACGGCAAACAAAAGCCTTTACTTTAATTTAGATAATGCTGGCAAAATTTATAATGCTTACGATTCGATTATAAAAAGGTATAACGAAGAAAACAAAGAGGATTTAAAGCAAAGGAACATAAAGAGGATGAAAGACGAACTAGCCAAATTAGAAGCACAGTCTTAGTATTGTGGGTAACAACTGGCTAACAACACCTTTACGGAATGATAACTCGCTCAGTATCAACGACTTTTAGTTCTAAATAGGTTAAAATATACGCCAAGTTTTATACTTGTAATAATATTAGTAAAAGCCTTATAGTTATATATATAGCTGTTTTTTTAAAAAACATTATTTTTTTATACCAAAATGTTTGTGATATAATACATTTTGTGTAAATTTGAATAACAATACGAACAACAACAATACGATGATGCAAAATATAGATAAAAAGGTTACAGAGGAAGAAATCACCAACAACGAAAACTTATTTTCTCCTTATGGAGATGACGAAGCGAAGAATGACCTCTTCTACGATCAAATGGAAGAATGTAAATCTTTCTACTCATAATATTAAAAACAATCTTTTCTCACATGGGGATGCGCTCCTAGCAAGTCCCCTTTTTTAAAAACGATATGACAAAAATACAACAAATATTATCAACGAAGTACGACAAACTAGAGAGTTTACAGGAACGATCTAGCGACTTAGTAAGTGCTATTAAGTCAATGGAATTAAGAAGATGCCTAAGCATAGATAACGCTGAATGGTACAATGGCATAGGATGGATAAATGAATCTAAAAGATTTATGAAAAGGGCGAATATTCAAGATGCGTGCATTAAAAAACTAAAGGTTCTACTTGAATCTAATAACAGGAAATTAGAAAACAGCATATAATGAATTGGCAAGACATAGAATGGAGCTTAACTAAAGAGTTAAACGCCGACACGATAGTAAGGAGAGCAATAGTTTTATCTAAATGTGGTGCTTATTGGGGTATTGCAGACGTAGAAGACAACTCTATCCAAGACATGAAGTACTGGGGAGGTATTAGTATAGTTCCTAAAAAGGTAAAGGATAAAATCACATGGAGGGTTACAGGAGATATATTAGGCGAAAATAAGCCTAACGGTATATGGTGTGAACAAGCGATAGGTTACGATAAAAGAGGCGAGTACTATGAAGGTACGGCGTTTGTAAGAGCAAACGAGATTGAGACAATAGACGAAGTAAAAAGATATTAAAAAAATTAAGGGAGTGTAGCAGCTTTTAGGTGAAAGCAAAGCGAGTAGCCTTTTTTAAAAAATAAAATTATGTTAACAAAGAAAGGGAAGAAAATTGTGGAAAGGCACATAACAATCGAAGAGGTGACTATTCGTATTGGTTGGGTTAAGAAAAAGGCTAGTGAGTTAATGCCTTCTTTCTTAGATAACTTTCTTGAATGTTTTTTTGAGGTTTATCCAGAGTTAGAGACTGAACACAGAACGGCATTAAGAATAGGATTTACAGGTAGTTATTATCTATTTATAACTCCAAGAGCTATTGAAAATGATTTAGTAGGGAAAATAGAGTATGTGCTAAGTGATTTAATAAAAAAAGCCTAGAAAGTCTCTAGGCTAAAAACGAAAACGGGGATATGAAGCCCTATAAACAAAACGATATGACAAATATAGTAAAACATAATGAAAAAAACCAGTCATACAAAGTAGGTATTAATCTACTAGGAAAACAAGAAGTTGAAAATTTAAACGTAGGGTAATGAAAGCGATGAATATAAAAGGTAAGGAATACGTTACCGTAAACGAGAGAGTGAAGCACTTTAGAAGCAGTGAAACATATAAGGGATGGAGTATAAACACTTCTATTCATACCATAAACGAAAAAGAGTGTGTTTTCTTATGTGAGATAAAAGATTCAAAAGGGGCTGTAATATCAACAGGACACGCCCACGAAGTAGCAGGCTCAACAAATGTAAATAAAACAAGCCACGTTGAGAACTGCGAAACAAGTGCTATTGGTAGAGCATTAGGATGTTTAGGAATTGGAATTGATGCTTCCTTTGCTTCTTACGATGAAGTCCAAACTGCAATAAGTCAACAAGAAGACTTAGATGTAATCAAAGACAATATCAGGGATTTATCTAAATTACTACCAGATGACAAAAGAGAAGCCTTACTAAACGAGTTACACAATTATAGTTTGAGCAAGGCTATTGCTTGTAAATCAAAGTTAGAAACACTTAAAAAAGCAGTATAATGGAAGCGCTTATTTTAACAGGAGACAACCTATCTAAACAAGGAATACAGGAAAGAAAAGATATAATACTAGATAACATAGGCAAAGGCTTAATGTGTCCTTTAGATGTATTTAAAACGTCAAAAGGATTAAAACAACTTTGTGAAGAATTAATAAAATATACTGAACAAGACGCTAAGATAGAGCTAAGTAAATACAACAAAGAACAGCGAACATTTGGAAGCGTATCTTTTGAGTTTAGTAATACAGGTGAGAGATTAGACTATTCTAAAGATCATGTTGTTTCAGATTTAGAAAGGCAATTAAAAGAGCGTAAGGACTTAGTTAAACTAGCTACAAAATCAAAGGATAAATTATACGATGGAGACGGTATAGAGGTAACTAGAGTACCAGTTAAAACGCCATCTAAAGAAATATTAAAAGTAAGTATCAAATGATAATACCAGAAAAATTACACGATAGTTTCCAGATGGTTATGGAAATAATGAATACTCAATATAACCACAGGGATATAAATTTTGTACAGGAACATCTTATCCAATTATGCTCAATTAGTGGACTAGTAGCCGAAACACTAGCTATATCTACTGAGAACTACAATATAGCAAAGAACGAATCTTATGAAAAGAATAAGCTACAAGGGTTAAAAGTAGCTGAATTACAAAGCATAATAGACAAAGAGTGTTGTAATGAAGAGGCAATAAAGATATATTGCAAAACTATCGAACAGCATTTAAGAAGTCATATTGATTCAGCGAGAACAATAATAAGCTACCAAAAATCAGAATTAGAAAACTCACTTAAAACAAGTAAACAATGAG
>JBGCEI010000189.1:0-3866 GCA_045106295.1 Cyclobacteriaceae bacterium | reverse complement strand
ATGTTAACCATGCTCAATTATTTAAATATTTCAGGGCACTATGCATTAGTCAAAACAGCCAACCTAGGAAATCAATCCGTGTTACCGTCCCTGTATTTTGACCACGTAATTGTAGCGTACGAAAAGGGAGAGGGTTCTTTTCATTATTTAGATCTAACCACTAATCATTATGATTATAATGTATTGCCATCAGTGGATGTTAGTCAACCTGTATTAATAGCTAAAGGGAAAGACACGAAGTACTTTCGCTTACCAAACGATCACTTGTCTTCTAAAAAGAGTTATACGGAACATAGAATAGAGGCTCAACTAGATGAAGAAAGAGGTATAAAGATAAATAGCACATCCTCGTATAAAGGAACCAGAGCAGGGTATTTAAGGGAAGTGATTAGCGCTACACCTTTGAAAGAAAGAAGGAATTACGTGGGAACACACTTAGCTTTTCAAGATAAATTATTACTTTCTTCTGTGAAATTTATAGGCACATCAGGAGTCTCTGGTGTATTAAAAGCAACGTATGGCTTACATGCACATCACTACACAAATAAAATTTTTAATTATCGAATATTTAAGCTTCCTTATATTCAAAAAAGTAGTTTTTCTACTGTTTTTAAAGAAGATGAAAGAGTTAATGTCTTGGATTTACAAAAAGTAACAGAGATAACACCTGAACGCAATATATTACAATTGACTTCCCAATCAATGCAAGACTGATTCAAAGGCTAAGACCAATAACTATTATTTCCCCTTTTGGAAAATATATAACCACATTTAAGAAAGAAAAAGGTAAATTAATAGTCGAAAATACAAGAGAGTGGTATAAACAATTTATTACTCCTAAAGAGTTTAAAGCATGTAAGGCGTTTTACCTTGAAATGGTGGAGGCGGATGAGTTTCTTATTGCATTGCAAGAATAACGAAGTACGTTGGGAACTAATGTTAGGTTCAGGAAGAATAAATTAATAATGAGTAATGAATAATTAAAATAATTGGAGCAATATTTTATGTCTGATATCTCATGTCTTACGTCTTGAAATCTAAAGTAAATATGAAAAATTGGCTTTTGATAGGTGTCGTTTGTTTATGCTCGTGTAGCAAGTCTACATTGAAGCATGTAAATAAAGGATATACTGCTTTTCAAAAGAAAGAATACGGTAAAGCCATTAAAGAATTTCAGATTGCGAAGTCAGGAGGGGCACAAAAGAAAGATGTTGACTATCTATTGGCAGAATCATACCGATTATCGAACCAATTAGTTGAAAGTACACCTTATTATTTAGCTGCTACTAAACAAGAGGATGAAAATTATGATGCGGCTTCTTTTTGGTATGCTATGGCATTAAAGTCGGAAGGGAAGTATGACGAATCACAGAATACATTGGCTACTTATAGTAAAAAAGGGGAGGAGTTAGAAAGAGTACGAAAAGCAAAAAAAGAATATCAGAAATTAGTTGAACTTAAAAGAATCACAAGAAAAAAATACCATTGGGAAGTAAAGCCAGTCAATGAATTGAATACTACCGGGCCAGACTATGGTATTTCTGTATTAGAGAATACACTTTATTTTACCAAAGAGTCGGATTTAGGTCCAGTATATCAAGGACAAGGAACAAAGTATACCGATATTTATATTAAAAGTATAAAAGAAAATGTGTTAGAGGTACAGCCTATTTCACCTAAAATTAACTCTCCAGAAGTACATGAAGCCACTCCGACGATTTCTGAAAATGGAGAGATCATAGTATTTGCAAGGAGTAATTCAGGGAAAAAGAAAGACCCTATATCACAAGTTGATTTATTTAAGAGTGAAAATATATATGATGAATGGATTGCTCCCACAAGGTTACAATTAAATAAAAGAGGATATTGGTCATCTACTCCTTTTTTATATTTAAAAAATAATATTCTTTATTTTTCATCTGATAGAGAAGGGGGAAGAGGAGGGAAAGATATATGGAAAGCTGATTGGGATGAATTAAACGAACGGTTTATTAATGTAGAAAATCTAGGGAGTAAAGTAAATACCGCAGGAGATGAAATGTTTCCTTTTGTCAATAAAAATGGAGAATTCTTTTTTTCTTCTGATGGACATACAGGTTATGGAGGATTAGATATTTTTAAAATTAAAAACTGGGGTAAAAGGAGTGCGAGAGCTATTAATCTAGGAGCTAATCTTAATTCCTCTTCTGACGATTTCAATATTGTTTTTACAACTGATAGTAGTGGGTATTTCTGTTCAAATAGAAAAGGAGGTAAAGGGTTTGACGATATTTATACCTTTACTGATACTTTGCCAAATGCTAAAAACGCCTATTATTATTTACAAGGAATTGTAAAAGGAAAAGTACTAGATGATACGTTGAACCTTGATTCTACCATTGTATTGCCATTAGCTCAGGTGAGTTTGTTGGATGAAAATCAAGTAGTGATAGACAGAACTAAATCTAAGGCTGATGGAGAATTTATCTTTGAGATTGATGTTGAGAAAACCTATAGTTTGTTTGTGATCTATCCTGATTTTTTGAAAAAAAGAGTTTCTTATTCTACCGTTGGGAAAACCATTCCGCAAGAAGCCCTTACGCAAAAAGACCAAGATATCGTATTTAAGACAGGAGTTGTACTAGATCCATTAGTAGAAGATATTATCATCTCGTTTGATCCTATTTATTTTGAATATAATAAAGCAGCTATAACACCAGAATCTGAACAAGTGTTGGATGATATGGTAGCTGTAATGGTAGATAATAGAGAGATAAACGTAGAAATAGGTTCACATACAGATCCTAGAAGTTCAGATGAGTATAACCAAGAACTTTCAGAGAAAAGAGCTCAAGCAGTAGTCGATTATATTGTTTCTAAAGGAGTTCTCAATAGAAGAATTACGGCAAAGGGCTATGGGGAGTCTCAACCTTTTGTAGTGAAAAAAGATGAGAATGGTATCAAAAAAGGAGGTGTTTTAACACATGATTTTATTTTAGCTCTTCCTAATGAGGCAATGAGAGAAGAAGCTTATCGATTAAATAGAAGAACAGAATTTAAAATCACAGAAATATTTAGATAGTAATTGTGTAGTTTTGCAATTCAATTTTTAGCTTATGCAAGAAAGATACGCTCGTAGAGGAGTTTCAGCATCAAAAGAAGATGTTCACCAAGCCATTAAGAATATTGATAAAGGTGTGTTTCCACAAGCCTTTTGTAAAATAGTGCCCGATATTTTAGCTGGTGATCCAGCCTATTGTAATATTATGCATGCAGACGGAGCAGGTACAAAATCTTCTTTAGCATATATGTATTGGAAAGAGACAGGGGATGTTTCTGTTTGGAAAGATATTGCTCAGGACGCTATCATTATGAATATTGATGATTTGCTATGTGTAGGAGCAACTGAGAGTCCTATTTTACTTTCTTCTACTATCGGTAGAAATAAACATTTAATTCCAGGAGAAGTAATTGCAGCTATAATTAATGGAACAGAAGAAATTCTGCAAATGTTGAGAGATAACGGATTAGATATCTACAGTACCGGCGGAGAGACAGCAGATGTCGGTGACTTAGTGCGGACTATTATCGTAGACAGTACAGTAACGGCTAGAATGAAGCGAGAAGACGTTATTTCTAATCATACTATAAGAGATGGGAACGTAATCGTTGGTTTAGCTTCTTTTGGGCAAGCCAATTACGAAGATAAGTACAATGGAGGGATGGGAAGTAATGGATTAACTTCTGCCCGTCACGATGTATTCAATCATCAATTGGCAGCTAAGTACCCAGAAAGCTTTGATCCTAAGACGCCCGACGATTTAGTTTATTCAGGTTCTAAGTCATTAAATGATACGTATATGGATTTATCATTGGATACAGGGAGA
>JBGCEI010000188.1:0-6023 GCA_045106295.1 Cyclobacteriaceae bacterium | reverse complement strand
TTCGTCCATATTGACGTCAAGGATTTGAGCACCACCCTCTACTTGGTCACGAGCGATAGCTAGTGCTTCTTCGAATTTCTCTTCTTTAATTAAGCGTAAGAATTTTCGAGAACCTGTTACATTAGTACGTTCCCCTACGTTTATAAAGTTTGTTTCAGGACCTACTACTAATGGTTCTAATCCACTCAATTTTAGAGCTGGAAGATCAGTCCATTTGTATTTATATGTTCCTGTATAATTTTTGTTTAAAGACATGTTTTTAAAGCTGTTAGCTATTAGCCGTTGGCTTTTAGCTTTTGAATGAATGAATTTAACATTTTTTGAATCTCTGTGATTTCAGTAAGAATGTCACCTAGATATGTTTCATTTAAGTAGTTTAAATCAGTAGCAATTAATAGTTGAGTTTCTAATTCAAAAGAAGAACCAATAGCAATTTCTAGAAAACGTTTAAAATCTTTATCGGAAGATCTTGAACAACCTTCTGCTATGTTTGATGGAATGGAAATTGCAGCTCTTCTAATTTGGCTAGTTAGCCCGAATCTTTCAGAGTCAGGAAAACTTGAAGTTAAAATGTAGATTTTAGCTACTAAGCTTTTTGACTTTTGCCAAACCAATATGTTTTTAAAACTCCTCATAAAGCTAAAAGCTAATTGCTAGTACCTAATTTTCTAGGAGAGTAACGATTAGCTGTTTCCGCCATAGCTTTTATATGATCTGGAGTTGTTCCACAGCATCCACCTAAAATATTAATGTATCCTTCTTTTAAAAACTCTTCGATTTGACTACTCATTTCATCAGGCGTTTGGTCATATTCTCCAAACTCGTTTGGAAGACCCGCATTAGGATAGGCACTTACTCCAAACTCAGATTTATTGGATAGCACTTCTAAATATGGTTTTAATTCTTTTGCACCTAATGCACAGTTTAAGCCTACGGTCAATAATGGGATATGGGAAACAGATATTAGAAATGCTTCTGTTGTTTGCCCTGATAGTGTTCTACCACTGGCATCTGTAATTGTTCCAGATACCATAATTGGTGTATTTAACTTTCTTTCGTCTAGTACTTCTTGACAAGCAAATAAAGCTGCTTTTGCATTGAGTGTATCGAAAATTGTTTCTACTAAGAGGATATCAACGCCTCCATCTAATAAGGCTTCAGCTTGCTCTTTGTAGGCTGTTTTTAATTGTTCAAAAGTAACCGCTCTATAACCAGGATCATTTACATCTGGAGAAAGTGATGCGGTTCTGTTGGTTGGTCCCATTGCTCCAGCAACAAAGCGTGGTTTGTGAGGTTCATTGGTCGTAAATTCGTCAGCCACTTCTCTAGCTAACTTAGCAGATTGGTAATTAATATCATACACTAAATGTTCCAATGCATAATCTGCTTGGGCGATAGTGGTACCACTAAATGTATTGGTCTCTACAATATCTGCTCCTACGGAGTAATACTCTGCATGTATCTCTTTAATAACGTCTGGGCGAGTAACTGAAAGCAAGTCATTGTTCCCTTTTAGTGGTTTTGGATGATCTTTTAAACTTTCGTTTCTAAAGTCTTCCTCCTCTAGTTTATGACGTTGGATCATCGTTCCCATTGCTCCGTCGAGAATAAGAATCCTGTCTTTTAATATCGTTCTAATATCGTTCTTCATAGTATCTAGGTTTAAGCTAGAAATATAATTGTACTATCAAGAAAACGTTGGATAAGGGAATGTGAAAAATCACGGTCTCATCTATCTACAGCGCAAAACTGTAGTGGGAGTTGGCACCTTCTTACTAAGTGGTTGCCAAGACGTCAAAGGGCCCATCCCTCGGTCTTTCTTGATAAGTGATACAAATATAGAGTTAGAAAAGTAAATTAGAAAGTAGAAATAGGTTTCTTTTAAGTATATGAAGAGAAAAATGTGCTAATCAATAAATTGTTTTAACCACTTCTCTCCATCTTCTATTTTTTTAAAGATTTTTATGGGGCATGGTAAATTCATATAGGAAGTGATAACAGTTAGCACCATTATTTTAGCTCTATTATTAGCTATCATAGCTACAGCAGAGGCTGAATGTATTTCCTTGAATTCGTCAGATTGAAGATATTTTTTTGCGCTGTCGTCAATGAAATTTCCATTTGTAGAAATTAGAGTAGGACAAGATGTCTCATTCAATTTTTTCAGTCTAGTTTCAGCAATTTCTTTTGCCATTTCTCCTGTGAATGTCCCATCTTTTCTAATAATATATTGAATGCCATTAGTGAAACGTAACAGAGTATGTTCTAAGTCTATATCGAAGTCTAAGTCTTTCATTACTAAGGTTGGTGCTTAAATATAATAAAAAATCAACTTATTCCGCTATGCCATAAGCTACTACAGCTTTTCCGCTAACATAAATTACAGCTTTCAGTTGTGTGTCAGTTAAATAAATGTTTTCAGGAGTGAAGTCGGTAACATCACAGTCAATAGTTATTGGTATATCAACTAATTCTTGCACGTTTTGTTCAATTCCTTGCTCTGCTTCTTCGAAATATTCATTTAACGGGATTCTCATAAAGGAATCTATTTTTCTTTTGAAGGTTCCATGAACTAAAAAGTCAGCAATAGAAAGGATTGTTTTTTTGCTTTTAATATCGAAATCTAGATTTTCAAGATATATCTCATTTGTCTTGATGTCAATTGCAGGGATACCCCGTAAATACATAGTGCCATTAACACTTCCTGTAAAAGATAATTTGGCATAGAGGTAATCTCCATTTGCTGTAATGTCTGTTTCGGTAATGACTATTTTTTTATTATTACTCGTATAGGTGTATCCCACCAACTCTTTTTTAACTATTTTATTGATTTCTAGATAGGAAATATTAGTAGTAAAGGCAAGGGAAAACGAGTCAGAAATTGTTTCGCTTTTTACGATAGGAGGGAGGGTTTTAATTGGTGTTATTTTTGGTTTTCCCCCAACCACAATATCGGTTGATAGACTGATAGAGGATTTTAGGAAAACGTTTCTATCATTGCCATCCAGAGTGGAAAAGGCAAAATTTGTAGGGGTAGCTTTTAGCCATACTTTATGAGTAGAGTCTATTAATGAAGGTTCTTGGATACGAGACCATATGTCATTGATAGATTGAGTGAAATCAAGCTTTTTGCTAATTTGAGTATCAATAATGGTGGCTACTTTAGATAGTTGTTTTTGTAATTCATCATCTATGGCATTAAGCACTAGATCGGGTATTGTTACCTTTACAAAGAAATTAGTGATAGTGGGTTTTTCAATCCACGAATAACCAGAGGATGTAGTAGTAGTTTTTATTTTCCAATCGTCGGTGACAGAAAAAGTAGTAGCGTAACTTACCTCTATTTTTGCATTACTTTTTATAGCTAATGATTTCTTATAGTCTAGAAGTAAAGAAACGGGAATACTGTACGTTAGAGCACCGTTTTTCTCAGCTATTTTTATGTTATTTGCTTTGGTTGCTTCCAATTTTAATCCATCATTATTGTTATTGAAATAACTTTTGTCTGAATAAAAAGTAGTTGGTAATGATTGATTAATGATTAATTCAAGTTGTTTTATGTCAAATACAAAGGGGATGTTTAGATCTGATACTTGTTGTTCATAGACTTTTGTTCGAGCTAATTTTTCAGGTGTATCCATGTAGATATAACTCTTCTTTTGGCAAGAAAAGAAACATAAGCTGAGGATAATTATTAGGCTATGAACAATATATTTTATCATATTACTCAATTACTTTTGGTACTCTGAAGTAATTAGAATCTTTTTTAGGGGCATTCTTTAGTCCTTTTTCGTGACCTAATACATGATTAATCTTGTCTTCTCTTAATACATCTATTTCAGAGGACATATGAATCAATGGAGTCGTATTGTCTGTATTGATTTTATTCAATTCTCCCATCCACGTTACTATTTTTGTTAACTCAGACGCCATTTTTTCATCTTCTCCTTCTTTTAGTTCTAATCTAGCTAAGTGAGCTATTTCATGAACTGTTTTTTTGTCGATCATATGTTATTCTGTTTTTTTAATTCTGAATCAATAATATTGAATGTTTGATCTTTTAAGCCACGGACGTCACTTTCTGTCATACCTTTGGTAACAATAGGTTCGTGAACGATTATTTTTACTTTCCCTAAAGATAAGCCTTCTTTAGCTCCAATTCCGGGTAATTTTTTCCAATTAAATGGAATAGTAATAGGGATAATCGGTATTTGATTAGCAATAGCTACTTTAAATGCTCCATCTTTAAAGTTGATCATGTTTGGGGCATTTTCATTAGGAATTGTTCCTTCAGGAAAAATGATCATACTTCTTCCATCTGCAACGGTATCTTTTGCATCCTGTAATGCTTGAAAACGCCCTGTTTTACTTTTTCTATTGACTAAAATATATAATTGTTTGTACATGATTCCAAAAAGAGGCCAAGAGCCTATCGTAGATTTCCCCATTATGTTTACAAACCCTGGTAGGGTAAGGAATAGCAAAGGTATGTCCATAAAAGAAGTATGGTTAGAACAATAGACGTATTGCTCTTTTTTTGATGGCTTAAACCTGTATTCTCTCTTATAGATAATAGGAGTAAAGAAAAATGTGAAAAATGAAGTGAATACATTTATTCTGTGAGCAATAAATTTTGTTTTTTTGAATGACCCAAAAAAAACAATCGGTATAAAGAGAGGAATAAATGATACTACGTATAATATTCCTGCATAGATAGCGTAAGTCTTTTTAAGTAAGCGAGTCATCTATTGTGTGTATTGAAAAAGTAAGACAAAGGTAACTGTATTTGCGTATAATTCAACGGATGAATCTGGCTTTTGATTTAAAAAGAAAGACAGCGTAATTCGTAAGAGATCGTGTCGAATACTGCAACTCCTTGATTATTAACAGCTGATTTGGCAACGGGAGGGATTCCTATCCAGTAATTTGTTTTTTTGTCCAATGTAAAGCTGTTCCCTGGTTCAACAACCTCTTTTTCTTCTTTGTTCATTACGGAAATGCCTTCCTTATGATTGTGTCCTGAGAAGCTCAGTTTCACTTTGTGCATATCCATATATTTAAAATGTTTTTCTAAATACCGTGGATTTCTATGCTTTACGGTAGAAATACCTGTAATATCGGGGTAGGCATAATGTGAGTATAGGGCGCCTAGTTCATTTTCATAGTATTTAAATACCATCTCTGGTAAGCCTATTAGAAAAAGACGATCTTCTCTGTCTATTAAAGAAGGTAATTCATTTTCATAAAGCCATACTTTGTTTTTAAAAATCTTCTGTTTACTGTAATAGTCTAGTTTGTACCAATTCTTTGGAAATTTATAGATGCCAGTATGATTTGGTATTTTCTCTATTGTATGTAAATCGTGATTACCGATTACAGCTTCATTGCAGTATTTTCTGATGAGTTGAATTGCCTCGTGACTATTTCTACTATCTTTATCGTAGAAGTTTATGTTAGGGATGGAGCTCCCAGTGATGTCGCCCAAACAGATAATTTGGTCGCACTCTTCTTTCGTTAACACAGCCAAGGCTTTTGTTAAACTAGAGGTGTCATCATGGATATCAGCTAATAGTCCTATTTTCATTATTGTATTACTGAATTAAAGATATGGCAAATTATTTATTTAATTAAATAAATAACGGTGATAAAGGATGATTATTCGATTAAATAATTATTAAGTACAAAAAGCTAGTTTTATATTACAATACTGATATTGCGAATAGTTATTGTTTGAACACTTAAAAATGATTAACTATACCTAAAATTTTTAGATGAAGAATGTCTTAGTTATAGGAGCTGGAAGATCGGCCACTTTTTTATTACAATATCTTAATAAAGCGGCATCTAAGATTGACTTTACTATTCTTCTGGCAGATCACAATCAAACATTAGCTGAAGATAAAGCAAGGGAATTAGAGCATGTAACTCCTATTCAAGTGGATACATCTTCTCAAGAAAATTTACTTTCTGTTATTGAAGAGGTTGATGTGGTTGTCTCGATGTTGCCAGCTACTATGCACATC
>JBGCEI010000187.1:0-3962 GCA_045106295.1 Cyclobacteriaceae bacterium | reverse complement strand
TAGGGGTTGAATTCCCTTCTAACATCATATTCTCGATTCCAAAACCCGTAGACATACCATATTCTTCATATATTTCGTATGAACTGGCAGAAACAACAAAAAGTGCAGGTAGTACTTCATTAGTACTTCTTGCTCGTTTTTTCAGGCGCTCATCTTGAGGTATTGTAATTGAACTCAAAGGAACAGACCCATATGAGTAGTCAGCTACTAAAGAGTCGTCATCTAATGTAGTTATATCAAAACGTCCCGATAGACTCCCTTTTCTATCACTTTCATCATCGCAGTATTTAGTATACGTTCCTGTAAGGGGAGTTACTGTAATATCAGATAGTACTTGTGTAATTTGAGTAGCTTCGTCTTCATTACAAGAAATGAAGACTAATGGAGCAACAATGTTGCTACCAATAACTTAGTTATTCTTAACATCATGTTTAGTTTAGTTTTTAGTACATAAACATACTAAAAAAAAATGATTACTTACTTAATCTCCTTACAACGCTCAAACGTTAAGCTTTTATCTAACATTTTTCGGTATGTAATATGCGTTTTAGCTACATCGCCTATTTCACTAGCTACTTTTACCATAGTAGGATTAAAGTCACCAATCCAATTCATCTCATAGTCGATGTATCGCCCTCTTATCGTTCCTTGAACCATTTGTCTACAAAACTCTACAATAGCTGCTTCTAATCCTTTCCCTTGAAACTCTGGTACAACACCAAAACCTCTACCCACCATTTTCTTTACTGTTCTAAATTTCTTGTGGTACAAAAATTTTAGTTTACCCAAAACGTTAAGTTTACCATTTAAATGCTTGAAAATCTGGTTGACTTCAATCAGATTAAAAAAGAAAGCAATCGGTTCGTTATTATGGTAAGCAAAATATACAATATCAGGATCTAGGATAGGCTTCATTTGCTTCATAATGCTTTTTGCCTGTAAACTAGTCATCCCTTTTACACCAGTATGTTTTACCCATGCTTTATTGTAAATAGTTCTAAAATCCTCAGTAAACTGTTCTAGCTTTTTCATATCCAGACATTTGAATGAATAGGCTGAATTATTCATGATTCTGTCTGCTTTTTCCTTGTATTTAGGTTTTAATGGTGTATTTACTTCACGAGCGAACGTCAATTGTTTAAAGTAAACCTTAAATCCATAGTTCTCAAAAAAGGCTTGGTAGTAAGGGAACGTATAAGGCATTTTGTAGTTAGGATCAATATCGTGTCCTTCCACCAATAATCCCCACCAATTATCTCGTTCTCCAAAATTAATAGGTCCATCTATGGTATTAATTCCTCTTTCTTTTAACCAGTCAACACAGGTATCAAACAATTTAAAGGCTACTTTTTGATCGTCAATAGACTCAAAGAATCCCATTCCACCTACTCGGAGTTCTTGTTTTAAACTATTTTTTTCTTTTTCTGCTTTTCGGTTAATAAATGCGGCTGTCCTACCAATAGTTTGGTTATTATCATCCACTAAAATCCAGCGGATACATTCACCATGTCTAAAGAATTTATTCTTTCTAGCATCAAATACTTCTTCTACATCATTATCCAAAGGTCTAATCCAATGTTTTTCATTTTTATACAAGCGTACAGGAAGCTTTAAGAATTCTTTGATATGTGCAGGTGTACTTACTTCTATTATTTTCATAATTCTATGGTTCAACCTAATGAAGCGACAAATTTAGAGTTAATCAATACGAATTACTAATAGCTGTATTACTATTTATCAAACAAAGCCTTCTTACATTTGTTACTCTACTTAGTTATACGAATAAAGAAAATGAATAAACAGAAAATATCCATTTTTTGGTTTAGAAGAGATTTACGGATCGATGATAATGCAGGTCTTTATCATGCACTGAAGGGCAGTTATCCTGTTTTACCAGTATTTATTTTTGATACAACCATTCTAGATAAATTAGAAGATAAAACAGATGCTCGTGTTACGTTTATTCACAAAGCATTAGAGAGTATTCAACAGGAGTTGGAAAGTGTAGGAAGCTCTTTACTCGTTAAAAATGGAGATCCATTGACTGTTTGGAGGGAGTTATTAGTTGAATACGATATTCAGTCTGTCTATACTAATCATGATTATGAACCTTATGGGAATAAAAGAGATCAGGCTGTTTCTTGTTTATTAGCAGAACAAGGAATTGAGTTTACTACCCACAAAGATCAAGTCATATTCGAAAAAGGTGAAGTCACAAAAGACGACGGTAAACCTTATACTGTTTTCACTCCTTATAGCAGAAAATGGAAAGCAAAGCTGACTTCTTTTTATTTAAAACCTTACCCAACTAAAGGTTATGTATCTAACTTTCTTAAAGAAGCTAAAAGTACTTTTCTAAGCTTAGAAGATATTGGTTTTCAACAAAGTACTATTGAATTACCTACAAGGAAGGTAGTAGACTCTATTTTTAAACAATACGGAGAACAACGAGATTTTCCAGCAGTAAAAGGAACCTCTCGTTTAGGGCTTTATTTACGATTTGGAGTCATAAGTATTCGTAAACTTGCTAATTATACAAAAGGATTAAGTGAAACGTATTTGAATGAATTGATCTGGAGAGATTTTTATATGATGATTTTACATCATCACCCTAGAATAGTAGAAGAATCATTTAAGCCCAAATACGACCGTATTCAATGGAGGAATAATGAAGAAGAATATGAGAAGTGGTGTAATGGTCAAACAGGTTATCCTATAGTAGATGCTGGAATGAGAGAACTGAATGCTACGGGTTTTATGCACAATAGAGTTCGTATGATTGTAGCTAGTTTTTTAACCAAGCATCTTTTAATTGATTGGCGTTGGGGAGAGGCTTATTTTGCTAAAAAACTCCTTGATTTTGATTTATCGGCTAATAATGGTGGTTGGCAATGGGCAGCAGGAACAGGTTGTGATGCAGCTCCTTACTTTAGAGTGTTTAATCCTTACACTCAAACAGATAAGTTTGACAAAAAGTTAGAGTATGTTAAAAAATGGGTGCCTGAATTTCAAGGATTTGATTACGCTAAACCCATAGTCGAACATAAATTCGCTCGAGAAAGAGCTTTATTAACTTATAAAGAAGGGTTAGAAGCTGTTATATAGCGCATTGATTGTCAGCTGGTGCTATAGAATCATTCAATTGAATAATTTGATCCAAACGTATGATTTGACCTTGATTCGTCGTAATAAACTCCTCTCTAGAGCTTGTAAATACATCAATGATGGTGCAATTGACAGTGTGTTGCTCCTTTTCTTCTGTTCGATAAATAAGCACTACAGTAGAACCTAATGTAGCATAGTGTTCGATGATGCTATGGAAATCACAAGAAATAGGAGTGTATGCTTTCATAAGGAAATAACATTAAGCAAAATTAGATGTTATAGCTATTTTTAAGGGGAGACTAATTATGCTCAAAAGAAAAATATACGTTGATGATCCTTGTGATCAGAAATGGGAGAATTTCAAACTAGTTATTAAAAGTAAGTCACAGTGTCTACTATCTAGCAATTACTTACAAAGTGGTCAATTTCTCTCTCACCTCAGCAGGTAAAGAAGCGACTTTTCTTTTCTCGTAATCAAAACAGACCGTTCCTGTTTTTCCAATAGCAATTAACTTGTTGTCGCTTTTTCGGGTAAATCGATACACTAAGTCAAACCCTAATCGGGTGAAGTCTGTAGCAGTAACCTCCGTTAATAACTCATCGCCATAGAATGCCTCTCCTTTGTATTGAACAACACAATCAGCCATTACACTACCAATACCTGCTAAATCTACTTCAGTGAACCCATGACTAGCTAAAAACCGCACTCTGGCTTCATGCATTAAGCTCACTACGGCATCATTGCCTAAGTGATTCCCATAATTGATATCAGATATACGTACGTGAAAAGTAGTCGAAAACGAAAACGATTCAGGTAGGTCTATGATGATTCGTGCCATACTACTTTACAATTATTT
>JBGCEI010000186.1:0-6885 GCA_045106295.1 Cyclobacteriaceae bacterium | reverse complement strand
TTCTTTTCAGTTAATCCTCGTTCTCTCATATTATTGTCGATATTAGAATATTCGTATTGATAGGGATTAGTGACAAGCTGGAAATTTTCAAAAGCAAATGTATTTTCGAAATGGAGCTTTTTTTGAGCACTTCTGTCAGCAGGGTCCCCATCAAACATAGACTCGCAAATATCTAGCCCATCAGCGGCTAGTGCAATGTCGTACGTATCTGTGGCAGAGCACATGGCAAACAGGAAGCCTCCTGACGTACAGAAGTTTCTTATCTTTTTTACGGTAGCTAATTTAAGATGGGATACTTTTGAGAAACCGTGTTTATGGGCAGAGGCTTCGTATTCTTTCTTTTGAGCGATGTACCAAGGAGCATTTCGGTAGTGGGCATAGAATTTACCATACTGACCGGAGAAGTCTTCGTGATGGAGGTGTAACCAATCGTATTTGAGTAATACATCGTTTAAAATTTCATCATCGAAGATTACTTCGTAAGGTATTTCAGCATAGGTAAGCACTAAGGTAACTGCATCGTCCCACGGTTGCTTTGTTTTTGGGGAATAAACGGCAATTTTAGGTGCTTTTTTTAATTCTAATACATCGGCATTTACATTAGGACTAGCTAATTGGCTTTTGACTTGCTGATAACTAACATCAGAAATAGTTTTATAAGATACGTTTCGTATGTTTAGTTCATTTTCTAATTCTTTGTGATAAGAGAAACTAAAACTGCCACTTTTGTAATTTAATAGCCATTCTGCCGACCCTCCTTTTTGTAACCACCAGTACGTAATTCCGTATGCTTTTAAGTGATTGGACTGATTCTTGTCCATGTGAACAAGAATAGTAGACCCTTTTATGCAAAGAGTAGAGATAGTTAGTATTAAGAAAACGATTTTTTTCATACTTTTATTTCTAGTACTTCAATTGGTTTGAAAAGAGGTACAATAAAAAACATTTTTATGAATCGTAAAGATACAGTATTATTCATTTTATTTCTTTTTTCTATTACATTGTCTCTTCAAGCACAAATAGTGATGAAGGGCAGGTATGCAGGCAGGAATATCTATGTACAAAATATCCCTAATAAATTAGTGGATACTGTTGAGGTGGAAGGGTTTTGTGTGGATAGTGTTTTTGTCAATGATAGTTTGGCCTTGTTGTCGCCTCAAACAACCAGTTTTGAAGTGAATTTAGAACGTTTTAAAGAACATGAAAAAATAAAAATACGCATTACTCATAAAGAAAATTGTACTCCTTCCGTTTTAAATAAAAACGACATAGGTAGTGGGCTACAATTCAAATTTGATGAAGTATTTATTAATGATCATGAATTGAAGTGGTTTACTGAGGGAGAAGAGAAAGAAGCTAAATACATTATTAAACATTTTTGGTCAAAAAAATGGGTTGTACTAGATACTGTAGATAGTAAAGGACAAGGGGTAAAAAGCGGTTATCGTTTACCAATACATAATACGTCTGGAGATAATGAATACGAAATTATTTATTATATAGATGATAAAGAAGATGAAATGACCAAGGTAGAATATTATGCTCATAAACGATTCCTTACCTATTACCCTAAGCGGGTGAGGGACTTTTTTACCTTTTCTGAAAAGACGATGTACGAAATCTACGATAAAAACGGAAAGAAACTATTATTGAAGGGGGTAGCTGAAAAAGTTGACTGTAGTTCCTTGAAAGGTAAGAATTCAACTTATTTGGTATTGTATGATAATAGAGTAGGGCAGTTCTTAAAGCAGTAAAACTCTGTTTTATTGAGTGGTATTTTTTGTTACTTTTATGCCGATAGAAAATAGTCCTTCTAATGACTCTTCTGTTCTCATATAATGCGTTAAAGCATATTGATAGGTTCCAGCTTCTTTAAAGGATATGTTTTGCTCTGCTAAAATAATATGATCAAAAACATCACCTAAAGAACCTCCTGAAAAGAAACCCTGATTGCCGTAAGGTTCACCTGTTTTGTCATTAAACAAGTCCATTTGTTGTGTTTTTGTATGTAATGTATCTCCGTTTGAAGCAATTAGTTTATAATTGAGGTATAAATTGTAATAAGGGTAATCAATGGTATTGCGGACATTATAAAATAAATTATAGGTGGCTGAAGTGTCTACAATCTCAAACTCAATTACTTTCACGCTATCTCTTGCCCATTCTGCACTTTTAATATCAATCGTTTTGTCTACTAGCCTATGTTCAGACGAACTACAAGCTGTAAAAATAGATAATGTAAGAACAAGAAAGGTGTAAAAGAGTTTTTTGTACATCGTTTAGTTAACTAGTTTCAATAGATCTAACCCAATATCTTTTCTGAAATTTTTATCCTTCCATTCAATCATGCGAGCACCATCATTTGCTTTTTCTAACGCTTGTTCTATCGTGTTTCCAAAACCTGTAACAGCTAGTACACGTCCTCCATTAGTGACTACTTGATTGTTATCAGTAGTTGTAGTACCTGCATGAAATACTAATGTGTTATCTGTAGAGACATCAGATAACTTAGATATGGGTAGTTTCTTTTCGTAAGCATCAGGATAACCACCTGCTACTAATACGACGGTAGTCGCAGTAGTCTCCTTAAATTGAATAGGGTATTTCGATATCGTTCCTTCAGAGGTGGCTATCATCATTTCTACCAAGTCAGCATCCAATCTTGGAATTACGGCTTGTGTTTCAGGGTCACCCATTCTGGCATTGTATTCAATAACCATTGGTTCGCCATCTACCTTTATTAAACCAAAGAAGATAAACCCTTTGTAGTCTATGTTTTCTTTTGCCAGTCCTTGAATAGTAGGTTCGATAATGCGTGTTTTTACTTTATCCATAAAAACAGAATTAGCAAAAGGAACAGGAGAGACTGCCCCCATACCGCCTGTATTTGGCCCTGTATCGCCTTCTCCAATGCGTTTGTAGTCTTTTGCTTCTGGTAGCAGATAATACTCTTTTCCATCGGTTAAAACGAATACCGATAGTTCAATGCCATCCAAAAACTCTTCTATGACTACTTTAGAACTAGCATCTCCAAATTTAGCGTCTGCCAACATTTCGGTTAATGTTTGCTTTGCTTCCGCTAATTCGGATGTGATGATGACTCCTTTTCCAGCGGCTAAGCCATCTGCTTTTAAAACAAATGGAGGAGTGATTGTTTCTAAGTAAGCTAATCCTTCTGGCAATTGGTCTTTTGTGAACGTACTATAACCTGCTGTAGGTATATTGTGACGCTGCATAAACTCTTTAGAATAGTCTTTGCTACCTTCTAGTTGAGCACCTTCTTTGGACGGTCCTATAATGTGTAGACTAGGGTGCTTTTCTTTTAGGAAATCGACTACCCCTTCTACTAATGGTGCTTCAGGTCCAACTACTACTAATTGAATGTTTTTTTCTGTTACAAATTGTGAGATAGTCTCAAAGTCAGTAGGAGATAGGTTTACATTGATAGCAAAAGCTGATGTTCCCGCATTTCCTGGCGCTACATAAAGATGATTACATTGACTACTTTGATTTAATTTCCAAGCCAATGTATGTTCTCTTCCACCACTTCCTAAGACTAAAATATTCATGCGTCGTAATTCCTGTTAATTCGTTTTATAAAAGTAATCAAAGCATGGTAAAAGGGAAAGAGATAGTTTGATTAACAAGTCGTTATTTTTTAAACAATGTCATTTAATATTACACCAAAGAGATTCTCGCTAACACCATTTTTTCATACTGATCGGTAGTCGCTAATAAAAGGAATGCGCCTTCTCCTTTTATGCCTAACGATTTTCTAAGTTGAGAAAGCTCCATGGGGACGTTTCGCATAATGATAGATGCTTTTCCTATTTTAAGGTCTTTTAAATACTTTTTAGCTTCTTTTAAAGAGAAGATTTCTGATACAGAATAGGTGTTTCCAGGGAAATTAGGAATGGGTTTATTTGAAGTGTAAACATGACTGTTCTTACTTATTTTAGTAACGGTAAATCTTTTACATAACCACTTAAATGCGCCAGCTTTCGTTACAGCAGTATTAGGAATATGGACAAATTGTTTCATGTCACTTAATTCAGCTTTTAATAGTTTTTCTTCAGAATAGCGAAATTGTATTTGTTCTATTGAATCACTGAGGATATTTGATGCAATAACAAAAGGTTCTATAGCCCAACCATTTTCCTGTAAAAACAGAAGTTCTTTACATTCATTTTTTACAGATACAATATGTACTTCCTTAATGTGTTTTAATTCAGGTAGTGTTTTTTTGATGTCCAGCATAGGCGATGCCTTTATCAATACTTGATTTGTCTTTTTGAGTAGTGTATCTTGTATACTTAGTACGTTAGGTTGGCAATCAGCTAGAGAGACTAATTTAGCGTTCGTATCGCTTCTTCGGTGAGGGTCTATGTAGATAAGGTTGGTAAGCCATTTTTCTTTTAAATAAGCTAAAGCATCATCGCATACAACCGTTTGTGGTTTATCTGTTAGTAAAGGAATGTTGTGCTGAGCTAAATTGGCTAATTCATTTTCTCTTTCAACGTATGTTCCCTGTTCAAAAACCGTAGAAAGAGCAGCGAAGTCAACGCCCATTCCCCCACTTAGGTCTACAAATGATTTTCCTTTTGGTACAATAGTAGATTTGTAATTAGCAGTACTATCTGACGATGCTTGCTCTACGGAGACCTTTTTTGGGAAAATAATTAATGGGTTAGAGCACCAGCTAGCTAACTTATTCTTAAACTTGTTTCTACAAGTGATTTGATGCGCTATTTCCTGAACAGGGAGGTCATTTTTTTTAGTAGAGAAAAGGAGCTTTTCAACTGATGTAGTTACGTTTTCTTTGAAGAATTGTTGGGCTGTGGGAGACAGGAATTTCTTTTGGCTATTTGTGAGCATATCAGTCATACCAAATGCCTTTTTCTTTGCTGTCGTACTTTGGTGTTTCTTTCTTGCCTAACTTAGGTTCACTTAAATCTTTCTTCTTGCTGAACTTACGCAACAATCGTTTCCTGATACGTTGTTGTCTGGCAAAGGTGTCTTTATTTTCTTTATGTGCTTTGTAAAATTCATCGAAATTAGCCTGTTTCTTAGTGTTTACAACCATAGTTCCTTTGAAACGGGCTCGTTCTTTTTCATTCTCTCGGACTGTTTGTTCTTGTTCTGTTTGTACTCTTTTATCGATTGTACCGTTAAAAGAAGCTAGTTTTTTCTCTTGTTGTCGAACCTTCTTTTCTATGTCAAAGTAATTGTCATTCTCACCTGTGTAGTTCGCTGTTTTTTTATCTAACGCACGTTCTTTTCCTTCAATTATATTAAGATTATTAGCACCGTGATAATCAGCTCGTTCTTTTTCTTTTTGTCTAATCATACGTTCTTGTGCTACTAGCGATTTAGAACCAGGTAGGTTAGTGAAATTACTATTTTTCTTATCTAGGTTTTTACCTTTCGCCGCTATTATATCTATTCTATTAGCTCCTTCGAAATGAGCATTAGCCTTTTCTTTTTTTCTGTTCAAACGCTCTTGTACGATTAGAGATTTAGAATCAGGTAAGTTGGTGAATTCACTGTTTTTCTTGTCTAAGTTTTTACCTTTCGCCTCTATTACGTCTATTCTATTAGCTCCTTCGAAATGAGCATCGGTCTTTTCTTTTTTCTTAACCAAACGCTCTTTGGCGACTAAAGACTGAGATCCCGGTAAGTTTTTTTTCTTAGCAATTGCTTTACTTTTTATTCGTATGCCTTTCCTACCGTTCTTTTTCTTGATGGTACCATTTTTGGTTTTGCTTGTCAAAGATTTCTCTTTGGATCGGATCTGTCTTTCTTGTTCTGCTAAATTTTGACTACTTAGTCTTATCTCTTCTTCGGTAGGCTTTCTAGATTTCTTAACCTTTATTCTGTTATCTAACCTATTAACTGATTTATAGGCTTTTCCTTTTCTCTTTTCTTTTTCTTGAGCAAAGCAATGCGTCCCTATCCCTACAAATAACAGTAAGGAAGCAGTAATTAGTGTTTTACTAAATAGACTATCTCTTTCTTGACTGTTTACCACCGTGAATGAACTTTTCTATGATGTTCTTGTCACCTGTCTTATTAATCCTATTTGGTTGGTTTTTACTAATCAAACCATTTCCATTTTTAATAGGTTTCTTTTTGTAGTCATCGTAATTATTTGATACTTCTGTAGTGACTGCTTTTTTGTCTTTAGACTTGATAGGTCCTTTTTCTGTAATGTTTGTATTGCTTGTTTCAAAAGGGAATTCTGTTTTTTCAATGGTTCCAGAATTTGTCTCGTTTGAAGCAAAGGCTAAACTGTCTCCAGGCATCTTTATTTCTTGGTTAATATCTGCAGTAGGTATCTTGGTAAGATCCGGACAAGGGAATTCCATACTTGCTAGATGTAATTTTCTTGTACAAGAAAACGACAAAGCAATGAATAAAAACGCGATGATATGGTGTGCTTTAAAAGGCATTTAATTCATGAATTGTATCTTCTAAACGTTTTTTTGCCAAAAAATTGCCCTCTAATTCTTTATTAAAAGGAACGGGAGTGTCTAAACTAGCCACTCTTTGTACAGGAGCATCTAGATAAGAGAAACAGTGTTCACTTATCCAAGCTGCTATTTCAGCACTTATTCCACCAGTAGAACAGTCTTCTGTGAGTACAATTACCTTACCATTTTTTTCGACTGATAAGCGTACTAAAGCTTGATCCCAAGGTGAAATACTACGTAAATCTATGATTTCTATTGAGATATCACCTATTTTTTCTGCTATTTCTGTAGCCCAATGAACTCCCATACCGTAAGTAATGATAGATAAATCATTCCCTTCTTGTACCATATTTCCGCTTCCAATAGGAATAGAGAAATAATCATTCGTTACTTCTCCTTTTAAAGACCGGTAAAG